>CAYQFM010000139.1:0-6046 GCA_964416735.1 uncultured Iamiaceae bacterium
CCACGTGCACTCAGACGGGGGTCACCGTAGAGCCGCCCGCCGCCAGCCTGGCCCCTGGCGGCGAAACCAACGTCACCGTGCTGATCAACACCAACGCCCAGGGTCTTGGCAGCGGTGTTTACGCAGCCGCCGTGACCTTCAGCAACCTGATGAGCGGCGCGACCCAGCCCCCCCGGGCGGTTCACTTGACGGTGCGGCCGAACACGCTGCGCCTGGATGCAGCCGCTTTCACCGTGTCCGAGACAAATCAGGAAGTCGTCATCTCCGTGTTGCGTGAAGGATTGACCACGGGCACGGTGACGGTGTCGGTTGTCACCAGCAATGGCACGGCTGTCGCCGGGACCGACTACGTGGCTATCAACGAAGTCCTGACGCTGACCAACGGTTTTACCAACGTCAGCTTTAGTGTTCCGCTTATCAACGATGCGGTCCGTGAACCAGAAGAAACGTTCTCCGTCCACCTGCTGAACCCAACGGGCGGATTTACGCTGGCGACTCCCTCGACCGCCACCGTGACCATCCGGGACGACGATGGCATTATCTGGGCAGAGTATCTGGATACGAACCCCGGCTGGATGACGCAGGAGCAGTGGGCCTTTGGCGTGCCACTGGGTGGCGGCAGCAGTTGCGGCGATCCAACCAGCGGGTATACGGGCACCAACGTCTATGGCTACAACCTGGCCGGGGATTACCCCAACAGCATGACCACGACGAACTTCCTCACGACCCCGGCGATCAACTGTGCCGGCTATCGGAACGTCGAGCTGCGCTTCCACCGCTGGCTGGGGATCGAGAGCGCCTCCTACGATCACGCCTGCGTGCAGGTCAGCAGTAACGGAACGAGTTGGGTGACGGTGTGGAACCACACGGGCTCGTCGTTCTGCGACGGGGCGTGGCTCGATATGGTGTACACCAACGTGGCCGCGGTGGCGGACAACCAGCCTACGGTGTATCTGCGGTGGGGCATGGGGACCACAGACAGTTCGGTGACGTATCCGGGGTGGAACATAGATGACATTGTGGTGCTGGGCGATCGGATAGACAGCTTGGTGGTCCAGCCGGACAGCGGTCTGGTCTCAACCGGTTATGTGGGCGGGCCAGTTTATTCGCCGAGCAAGGTTTACGCGTTGGGCAACAACGGGACGTCCACCCTCGACTGGACGGCCAGTTGCCCCGCGGAGTGGGTCACGGTGGATTCAGTCGCGGGCAGCCTCGCCCCCGGTGCGAACACCAACGTCACCGTGCTGATCAACACCAACGCCTACAACCTCAGCGTTGGCGACCATGCCACGATGGTCACGTTCATTGATCCGATGAGCGGCGCGGATCAGGCGCGGAGTGTCCTACTGACGGTGCGAACCCAAGTGGTGGATCACTTTGTTTGGGATCCGATCACCTCTCCGCAAGTAGTGGGTGTTCCATTCTCCGTGAGCGTTACGGCCCAGGATGAATTCGGAGGTAAGGTAACTGACTTTGCCGGCACGGTGGCCCTGAGCGGTTGGATGGGGGGCGGGCTGACCACCAACACGATCCTTGGCTCTCCCTCTGGTCCGACGAGCAGTAGCGGGGATTTCACCATCGGCTATGCCTTTACGCCTAACACGAACATCACCGTAACCCACGTGCGCCATTATTGGGGAACGAAGGTCTCGATATGGACCGACGGCGGCACCCTCCTGGCCGCTCAGAACGTTACCAGTGTGCCGGGCACCTGGGTGGAAACGCCGTTGGCCGCGCCGGTTCAACTGACCAGCGGCACCACCTACCGGGTGGCCAGCTACACGGCTGGCGGGACCTATTACTGGCGAGAGGACATGGGTGGAACTTTCCCGGATGGAACTATTGATCTGGCCGTCCATGCTACCGGGGATGCCTTCCCGTCGAGCACCAATTCGGGGCGATGGTGGTTTGTGGATTTGCGTTACACGGTGGGAACTTCCGTGGCCGTGGCACTTACTCCAACTAATTCCGGCCCGTTCAGCAACGGCGCTTGGATGGGCGACATCACCGTTCTCCAGCCGGCCACCAACATGTATCTTTTGGCCACCGACAGCTCTGGCCATGGCGGCGCAAGCATGAACTTCGATGTGTGGCTGGCCAACGACGTGGGGGTGAGCATCCTGGATGAACCTGACCCCGTGGCGGTTGGCGGTTTTCTCACCAATACCATTACGGTGGTCAACTCCGGGCCGACGGAGGCCACCGGCGTCACCGCCACGAATTTCCTGCCCGCGTCGGTTTCGTTTGTGTCGGCCACGGCGTCACAGGGCAGTTGCGTGCTGGTGGGCAGTCAGCTCGAAAGCGCGTTGGGCACCCTGGCCGGCGGCGCGACGGCGATCATCAGCGTCGTCACCACGCCAGGCGTTGCGGGACAGATCACCAACGTGGTCGCCGTCGGGCGGGCTGAGGCGGATACTTATGCCGGGAACAACACTGCTATTGCGGTGACCACAGTGCAGATGCCCTCGTTGAGCATCGCCGACGCCAGCATTGTGGAAGGCAACAGCGGCACCACGGACATGGTATTCGCAGTGCAGCTCTCACCCGTGTCACCTCTGACAGTCACTGTAGCCTTTGCCACCGCGAATGGGACGGCGCAGGCTGGCACGGATTATGTCGCGACGAACGGGACGCTGACCTTTGTCCCCGGCCAGACTGCTACCAATGTGCTTGTGGCGGTTCTCGGCGACACGGTGAGTGAGGGACCGGAAACGTTCACGATTGCACTTTCGGATCCCGCCAATGCCGAACTGGCGGATGGGGTCGGCGTCGGGACCATCATTGATGACGAGGCCATAATCGTCTCGCTTCCTACCAACCTTTACGACGGCTACCCTTACCTGTGGGACATCCAGCAGAATGGCAATATTCTTAATGGCACCAGCGACGCCTACGACAGCGGGCACGTCCTCCTGAACTTCCCGAGTTTCACAAACGCCCTCTTGCTCGGTGGACGGGAAGTGGTGATTGGTCCAGCAGGCCTAAGTGGCTTGGAAATAAGCCGTCGGATCTACGTGCCGACCAATTTTGCCTACGCGCGCTTCCTGGAAGTGTTGCACAACCCGGGCGGAAGCCCCATAACGACCACCGTAAGGCTCGACTCGAACCTGGGTTCTGACTCCAGCACCGTTCTGGTGGGCACCTCCAGCGGTGACACGGTGTTTGGCACCAACGACAACTGGATTGTGACGGATGACACCGATGGTTCTGGCGATCCAACTGTGCTGCACGTGATTGCCAATGACCATGGGGTCATCCGTCCGTCGCTCGTCTTCTACAGTGCCGGCTATTTGGGCTACCAGTATTCAGTGACGGTGCCGCCCGGGGAGACGCGCATTGTGATGCACTTCGGAGCGCAGAATCCAGACCGGGCGACAGCACTGGCCAAGGGGCCGGTACTGACGGTATGGGGGCAGGACGCAGTGGCGGGGATGGCACCTGAGGATATCGTGCGGATTGTCAACTTTGGGATGCCAGATCCACTGCAAATCACTCCCATGGATGGCTTGATAGCTTCGGGTTATCCGGGCGGACCATTCAACCCGTCGAACAAGTTGTATACCCTGCTGAACATAGGGACTTCCAACCTCGATTGGAGTTGCACGTGCACGCAAGAATGGGTGACGGTGTCGCCAACAAATGGCACGCTACTGCTGGGCGGAACGACGAATGTCGCCGTTGAGCTGAACGCCGCGGCGGCTTGGTTGTCGCCTGGAACGTACCCAGCCACTGTTCTCTGCAGTAATTTGGCGAGCGGCGCGACGCAGGCGCGGAGTGTCCAACTGACGGTGCGCACCCAAGCGGTGGATCACTTTGTTTGGGATGAGATCACCTCTCCGCAAGTAGTAGGCGTCCCATTCCCCGTGACCGTTACGGCCCAGGATGAATTTGGCGGCAGGGTGACCAGTTTTGCCGGCACGGTGGCCCTCCGCGGTGAGAGGGGAGGTGGTCTGACGACGAACACGATTCTTGGGAATATGATGCATACGGAGACTTACACCGGAGATTACACCATCGGCTTTGGTTTCACGCCGAACACGAATCTCACGGTGACGCATGTACGTTCCTATTCCGGGACCAAGTTATCGGTCTGGACCGCTGCGGGAGTTCTGCTCGCCACGCGAAACGTGAGCGGTTCACCCGGGATGTGGACGGAGACGCCGCTGGCCACTCCTCTGACGCTGACCGCCGGCACGACTTACCGGGTTGCCTTCTACACCGGGGGTAGCAGTGGCAGCTATTATTACAATTATAACCGGCCGAGCACTTTCCCGAACGGGACGGTGGTGGCAGGTTATTACTATACCACGGGCGATGCTTTCCCGACCACCTTCTACAGCAGTGATAACGCAATATTCCTTTGCGACCTGCGGTACACGGTGGGGAACTCCGTGACGGTCGCGATTACGCCCACCAACTCGGGCAATTTCATCGCCGGTGTCTGGAGCGACTACATCACCGTGCTCGAGCCGGCCACCAACATGTATCTTGTAACCACCGACAGTGCTGGCCATCGCGGCGCCAGCACGAACTTTGATGTGATGCTAGGCGCTCTGCAGGTGATTCCGGGCGCTGGTCTAGTCTCGACCGGTTATGTGGGCGGGCCGGTTTATTCGTCGAGCAAGGTTTACGCGTTGGGCAACAACGGGACGTCCACCCTCGACTGGGGGGCCAGTTGCCCCGCGGAGTGGGTCACGGTGGACCCAGTCGCGGGCAGCCTCGCCCCCGGTGTGAACACCAACGTCACCGTGCTGATCAACACCAACGCCTACAACCTCAGCGTTGGCGACCATGCCACGATGGTCACGTTCATTGATCCGATGAGCGGCGCGGATCAGGCGCGGAGTGTCCTACTGACGGTGCGAACCCAAGTGGTGGATCACTTTGTTTGGGATCCGATCACCTCTCCGCAAGTAGTGGGTGTTCCATTCTCCGTGAGCGTTACGGCCCAGGATGAATTCGGAGGTAAGGTAACTGACTTTGCCGGCACGGTGGCCCTGAGCGGTGAGATGGGCGGTGGGTTAATGACGAACGCCATTTTCGGGGATCTTGGCCCCACCGGGAGTAGCTCAGGCAATTACACGCTCGGCTTCGGTTTCACGCCCAGCAGAAATCTGACGGTCACACACCTGCGTTCGTATTCAGGGACCAAGATGTCTATTTGGACTGATGCTGGAGTTCCGCTGGCCAGTCAGAATGTGAGCGGGTCAGCCGGGCAGTGGACGGAGACACCCCTGACCAGTGCCCTGGTGTTGACCGCCGGCACGACTTACCGAGTCGCCTTCTACACCGGCGCGAGCACCTACTATTTCACCAATAACAGGCCGAACACCTTCCCCGATGGAACGCTCGTGAATGGCTATTACTACATCGCAGCCGACGCGTTCCCCACAGGCTTCGCCAGCGGTAGCAGTCAGCTTTACCTTTGCGATCTGCGGTACACTGTGGGCGACTCGGTGGCGGTTGCTATTACCCCCACCAACTGCGGCAATTTCGCCGGGGGCGTGTGGACCGGCGACATCACGGTGCTCCAGTTGGCGACCAACATGTTCCTGCACTCTGACGATGGCGCCGGGCAAAGAGGCGATAGCAACCCATTCGACGTTCTCGTCCTGGATCGCCCCGTAATTACCTGGCAGTACAACGCAGCCGCGGGAACCCTGGAACTTGCTTGGGGCGGCATGGGCTTCGAGCTTCAGGCGCAGACCAATGACCTCGGAGTCGGTATCACGACGAATTGGTTCGACTACCCTGGCGGTACAAACAGTCCTGTGACTGTTCCTGTTGTTCCGGAGAACCCACCGGTGTTCTACCGGTTGTGGCGGCCATAGGGGCGTTGGATGCCCGCAGCGGTACTTTGAGATTGCCGTTGTTTTGCTCTGACGGCGGATGACGGTCGAAACGGGGTGGTGTTGTTTGCCAATCCGCTTTACGCCGGGGGATGTTTGACTTGATCTGCTCCGAAGGGGCTCACTCGCAAGGGGGGTGCATCTGACTCATCTTCCTCCATTTGGGCATGGGTTTCCGTGGGAGCCGAAACCGACGC
>CAYQFM010000140.1:0-2230 GCA_964416735.1 uncultured Iamiaceae bacterium
CTGGCCGAGGTTTCTCTCTCGGGAGAAACCGTGCTCCAGGCCATTCGGGTGCCGGTGATCCAGCAGACGCTCAACGAAGGCCGAGGTTTCACCCTCGGCAGAACCCTGGTCACTCATGGCGTCACTCCCTCGACACGCCGGACGCTCAACGAAGGCCGAGGTTTCACCCTCGGCAGAACCCGCCCCCGTGATCAGCCCGGCATCAGCCCACGACTTCGCTCAACGAAGGCCGAGGTTTCACCCTCGGCAGAACCCACAGCTCAGCGGCGTTGTCTGCCACGAGATACGCGCCCGCTCAACGAAGGCCGAGGTTTCACCCTCGGCAGAACCGCATCGCTTTCCGACGATCCGGCGGTGATCCAGCAGACGCTCAACGAAGGCCGAGGTTTCACCCTCGGCAGAACCTTTTTTGACTGGGAGCCGATGTGGGCACCGGCCGTGACACGCTCAACGACGGCCGCGGTTTCACCCTCGGCAGAACCTCGTGACAAACCGTGTGTTGATGGCTCGGCCGCCGAGCCGCTCAACGAAGGCCGAGGTTTCACCCTCGGCAGAACCAAGGCATTGGCGAAAATACCAACGCGCGCCACTCTCGGCCGCTCAACGAAGGCCGAGGTTTCACCCTCGGCAGAACCCTGGGGTAGGCGCCATCGGCGCCGATGTCTTTTGCCTCGCTCAACGAAGGCCGAGGTTTCACCCTCGGCAGAACCCCACGGAGCTGGGCTGGGCCGTCGATGCTTATGCGCGGCGCTCAACGAAGGCCGAGGTTTCACCCTCGGCAGAACCACGACACGACGCTGATCACGAGCCTCCAGCTCGGGGACGCTCAACGAAGGCCGAGGTTTCACCCTCGGCAGAACCGCACAGATCACAGCTTTGCCCGCCTGTCGCGAGGCTCCGCTCAACGAAGGCCGAGGTTTCACCCTCGGCAGAACCGTCGGCCCCGATGTCTGCCTTGGCAGCGAGGTTCTCGAGCGCTCAACGAAGGCCGAGGTTTCACCCTCGGCAGAACCTGGATTCCTCATCCCGGCAAACATGCCGGACCGGATGCGCTCAACGAAGGCCGAGGTTTCACCCTCGGCAGAACCCGTTGCCGTCGTGATCAGCCCGGCATCAGCCCATGCTTTCGCTCAACGAAGGCCGAGGTTTCACCCTCGGCAGAACCACGACGGTCTGTATGCGGACATCGGCACAAACGTGGACGCTCAACGAAGGCCGAGGTTTCACCCTCGGCAGAACCCTCGAAACCGATGAGGACTCATCGTCATGCGCCGGGTACGCTCAACGAAGGCCGAGGTTTCACCCTCGGCAGAACCGTGAACATCTCATGGTCATGAGCCAGCGGCGTTGTCGCGCTCAACGAAGGCCGAGGTTTCACCCTCGGCAGAACCTCGACCGCGCGCAAGTGCTCGACGGAAGTCGAATGACGCTCAACGAAGGCCGAGGTTTCACCCTCGGCAGAACCCCTATTCACCACCATCGGTGATAAATGGGGCGAAAAACAACATCTGACGCCACTGTTGGTGGTAGACTACTAACACTTTCGATGGATTTACAACCATCTCAATATTCTGTTATCAAGGATCACCGAGGGTTCGTTTTCAGATAATCCACGGCTTACGCCAATCTAGCCCACTTGTACCTATTCCCTCTCGGGCTGAATCAAAACTAACCCCGAGCTTGTAGAAGTTGACCGAGTCGACCCTGGAATCGATCTCGTGGAGAAGTTCGGTCTTGAACCTCTCCAACAAGATCCCGTCGAGTCTGCACTCGAATACCGAGTACTGCACCCTCACCCCGTATCGCTCACACACAGCAGCAACCCGAGCAAGACGTCGTTCACCCTCCCGATCGGGTGTCCGTATGTCATATGTGACGAGAATGTCCATCGTTCAAGACACCAGCGTGTACGGGGCATAACTGGCAATGTCACCCCGAAGGTACCTTGCGAGAATTGTCGCCTGAATCATCGGCAAGAGCGCGACAGGCACCCGCCGGTCAAGCAACGGGTGAGTGACCTCCCGTTGCCTGTACTCGTCGTAGAGGGCAAGGTGTCGTCGTCGTCCGTCTTCGGTCAGATACACGCCGCCTCCGGCACGGATCTCCATATCGCCAAGATCGAGCTGACCACGGCTAAGAGATGACACGACAAACCGGTCTGCCACGGATGGGCGAAATTCCTCGAGCAAATCGAGGGCCAGCGACGCGCGGCCCGGTCGAGGCCTGTGAA
>CAYQFM010000140.1:2240-6007 GCA_964416735.1 uncultured Iamiaceae bacterium
CTCCGTCAGAAGAATCCCGTAGGTGAAACTCAACAGGGCATTCACTGGATCACGAGGAGGGCGACGAGTTCGGCGCTCGAAGGCAAGCATCGGTTTCTTGACACCCAGGTGCATCGCCATAGCCCGGAAATAACGCCTCGCTCCATCACCCTCTATGCCTCTGACCGTGTCACCATCCCCAGCCGTCGACAGTGCCGAAAGACGATCACCGAGCGTTCTGACATCGGCCTCGATCACCTCACGCACAATGGCGTCCCGGCTATCCGCCGCCCACCGGGTCATCATCCGCCGGCTGTTCTGGAGCTTGCCCGCAACAAACACCTTGGCGATCTCGAGACAAGGGCTCAGCGATGTCGCGTTCTCGAACTGGGCGAGCCGTAGAAGGACATTGCCCTTCGACGCACCCGTGACGCAGAACCGAAGACGCCCTCCCTTGGAAACCGCCGCGATCCGAATGCCCCTGCTCACGAGTTCACCGAGCGCGTGATTCGTAACCTCTGCCCGGCCGGTCAGTACGACCGCCTCTACGGTTTCGATCGGGATCCGCTTTGTCTCGGTGCCCTGATCCACGACGAGGTTGTGTTTGCTCACCCGGAGGCGCGCCGTGTGCTCGGTGATGTAGAGCGTCCTGAGGACTCTCATCGCCACACCTCATTTCGGAGATATCCAGCCAAAGCATCCGGGTGGGCCACGAGGCCAGGAAGGCAGTGAGCACGCAATTGGCATTCATCGCATCGCGAGTCGTCGACGGCGGGCGGGAGTTGCCGAGACCGCATATCCGCGCGGATGGCCTCGATGGTGGCAACGGTCAGATCTCGCAATTCCCTATCGAGGCGGACCTCGGTGCGTCGGCGGATCCCTGCGTACCAGACGTAGCCGACATCGATCACGACATCGAGCATCTCCTCGAGGCACAAAGCCTGGGCACACATCTGCACTTCGGCATTCCGGCCGTGGCGTTTCCCCGCCTTGTACTCGACCGGAGCAACCACTCCGGAGGGGTCGACCTCGACGGCATCGGCGCGTCCGATGAGGCCGTAGAGATCCGACCAAAGTTCGAGTCCACGGATCACCTGACGTCCGCGCTCATGCCGCGACGGTGCATTGTCGACACGTTCATGCCCACGAACGCCTCGAAGAACGTGGACGTTGTCGAACCAAACACCGTCCGTGTGAGTCAGCGCCGCCTTTCGTGGACAATACGAGAAGTGCTCGAGAGCACGGATACGGACAAGTTCCATGATCACCGAACCTGCTCGCTGAACAATAGGCGGGTCGTATCTCGCTCGTTCACAAGTTGGAAGGACACGTTCTGCCACTCCACTTCGGCAACGAGGTCAGGCTGATCGAGCATGGCATCGATTGCCCACACATCCAGCGGGACAGACCAGCTGAACCACCGAAAGGCTCCTCTCTGAAACTGACCACCGGACCAACCACGCTGTCGGACAGCATGGCGTCCGTCTCCACGAAGTGGAAACAACGTCAGCGCGAAGTAGGCGAGGAATTCCACGACAGGATCAACATGAACCTTCGAGCGCTGTTTCGACTGCACCCCCGTTGCAACGCGTCGACAGTCGAAGCCTAGACCGTTGGCCTGAAACCGTGTCGGCGTGCCATTCAAGGAATCACGTATCAGCGAAACGGAATCGATCAGACCCCTACAGGTCATCGCACGTTCAACGAGCGTTGTTCCCCCGGGCATCGAGACATTGAACGGCCCGGTGGCGAGGTCGTCAGGTTTCAAGTACTTCTCGCTTACGAGATCACTTACCTGTGATGCGAGCCATGTCGAATGATCCTGTCGCTCGATCTCAGCCCGACTCCTGAACGCCTCCAGTGACACATTGCGTCGAAGTTCGACACCTGACGACTCGTGACGCCGGGCGACCGCGGTCGTCTCGAGGGCCGCTTCACTCGGCAGCGCATCGAAAAGGGCACTCGATAGGTTGATTCCCTCTGCGGCCCTGAACACCGCATGAGGAACTACCTCCGATGTCCATGACAACTTCACATCAGGAAGCAGTACCGTCACCCCGATGGCGGCAAGCCACGCGTTGAGCCAATCCGCCGGCAGACCGGGAGCCTCATGATGAACCGGCCACTCTGTCGCCATCACGCCACCCCCGTCACAGACCCGCCGGATTGCGCCGACGCCAGATGGTCGGCCTGGCGGACGATGGTTTCGAGCAACGCGAGCCCCCAGTAGCCGTAGCGTTCACAACAACGCCTGAACCTGGCAGGTTGGCCCCAGTCGGTCTGCCCCAGGTCACTCGTGACACCGACTCGTTCACCTTTGATATCCACCTCGACTTTCGAAAAGGTCGTATCGGTGACTGGTGCGACGACAGGCCGGCCACCGCCATGGTGCGACAGGACGAGGTGCAGCACGAGATCCCGATCCCAGATCTGGTCGGGGTGATTCTGCAACCACTGCTGAACGAGCCGCGCACTCAATGCCTCGTGATGGCCACCGGCCGGCCATCCCGATGCTTCTCTGGCGGCACGCCACTTCCACCGGGGCATTCCGGACTTGGCAACAAGCCCATCACCGACGGACTCCGGCGCCAACCACAGTTGGAAACGGAGATCCGCTTTACCGAGGTCGTGAAATGCACCTGCGACTGCGACTGCTTCGACAAGGTCCACTGGAAGGCCGATCGCGACCGCAAGGTCGTGAGCGATCTCACCAACACTCGATAGATGGTCATCCAGTGAGATCGACGCCACATCGGCACTGAGATCGTCGTAGGCGTCAGATGCAATCAGTTGAGTCGGGCGTAATCGCGGACCTCGACTCCTGCGGAGGAGCATCGGCGTCGAATCCACGACATCGAGTACCGGGTCGAGTTCGCCCAACACAACTGGCCACGACGGCTCGAGTTCGGTGCGGACCTGTAGGGCGCTGGCCAGCGACAACGCCTCACGAGCCGATGCAACCGGATCCAGTTCCTCGTCACCGCCAATGAGGCGCCCCGATAATTCGATGAGGGCATCACGGGCGTCGTTGCGGTCGAACCAGTGCTCGAGTGTGGGACGGGTGAGCGGCAAACCGGGCCATCGCTCCAATGAAACGTCCAGCACAGCTCGCGAAGAGGCCGGTGCCCATCCGAGCTCGTCGTACAAGCCGTCACTGGGGCCGAGAACAACCACGTCACCGTCGCGAACATCGTCGAAACCAACGGCTTCGATTGTCACCCGGTCACGCGCGAGTCGTCGCAACTCCTGTTCACCAGATCCAATTCGCGCTTTGAGCACCTCCCTGGCCTCTCGAATAGGAACGTCGACCGTCTCGTCCGCTGACACGCCGGGGATCAAACGTCGTCCATGGTCAGGGAGTGATGCCCTCCAGCAGAAACTCACACGTGGCCCATCGGAGGCAAAGCCCTCGAAGAACAGGCCCACCGGGGCTTCGCCCCGAGGCGGTGCGCTCGTCTTCACCCATTCCCAGAGATGGGCCGGAAGTAGTTCCGGAAGCCGGCCAGGTTCATCTGCCGGATCGCCCAGAACATCCCCGATCACACCAGGATTGAGGTCGACGATGTCGTCCTCCGAGGCTTCTCGGAGGCGCCGCCAGACGACTGAGGGTTCCTCCCCATACACCGGCCAGTTCTTTCCTTCCAATGCCCGAGGATGGACAACGACCGCACGAGCATCGACTTTGTCGCCGAGACGGTTCAATCGTCCGAGACGTTGAGTGAGCGCCCGCACACCGCAGGACTCGGTCACGAGGAGATCGAAATCGAGATCTGCGCCAACCTCGAGAG
>CAYQFM010000141.1:0-5555 GCA_964416735.1 uncultured Iamiaceae bacterium
AACCTGTGCCAGTAGTACGCACCCGCCACCGGATCCCATGCCCAGTTGGATGTCTCGTAGTCCTCGAAGATCACCCGGACCTAGGGATACCGCTCCGGCGTGTCGCTCCACACATAGAAGTCGCGCCAACGGCTCCCCGGGGCGGCTTTGCGGGCACGTTGAAACCACGGGTGCTGATCACTCGTGTGGTTGAGCACCAGTTCTGTGATCACCCGAAGGCCGCGACGATGCGCCTCACGCAGGAAGTGTTTGAAGGCCCTGAGGTCCCCGTAGATGGGATTGATTCCCGTGTAGTCGGCGATGTCGTATCCGTCGTCGCGTAACGGTGACGGATAGAACGGCAGCAACCAGATCGCATCCACACCCAGTTGTTGTATGTAGTCGAGGCGGCTGGTCAGCCCAGCGAAGTCACCGATGCCGTCACCGTTCGAATCCGCGAAAGCCCGCACGTGCATCTCGTAGATGACTGCGTCTTTGTACCAGTCGTCCATCAGGACCTCGGGGGTTGGCTGATCCGCATGATATGACCCGGGGCAACGGCAGGGTCCAACTTTATGAACGCCTGCGGACCATGCCACGTGTAGCGATGGTCGTCCATCAGGTCGTGGGCCTCGAACGGACGCGAAGGATCGATACCGATGGCGTTCAGATCCAAGGTGACTATCTCCGAATTGACCTCTGACGGATCCAGATTGACCGCAACGAACACGGGGTTTCGTTCCGGCCGCGACGGATCGGGATCGGGGCCGTCGTGGGTGGTCTTCGAGTAGCAGATCAGATCGTCATTACCTATTTCATGGAAGCAAAGGGTCCGATTGGTCCGCAGTGCCATCTGACCATGACGTATCGCGTTCACCTTCGTGATCAGCGGACCAAGACCCATCGGCGACTCGATGTCCCAGTTGCGGAGCTCGTACTTCTCGGACGACCCGTACTCCTCCTTACCGTTGCCTGCCGGAGAGTTCTCCGCCAACTCGAAAACCGGCCCATAGATCCCGTAACTGGCAGAAAGCGTCGCGGCCAGCATCAGCCGCAGTGCATTCATGGTCGGCGGCGCATCTTGAAGATGCCAGGGAAGAATGTCGGGGGTGTTTGGCCACGCGTTTGGCCGAAACTCATCGACACTTGGAGCGCTGGACAGTTCTTCGAAATACTCACGTAGATCCCACTTCGAGACCCGCCAAGTGAAATACGTGTACGACTGGGTGAAACCGAGTTGGGCCAATGTGTGCATGACTCGTGGGCGAGTGAACGCCTCGGCCAACCAGATGACGTCGGGGTCCGTTCGCCGAACCTCGGATATGAGCCACTGCCAGAACGGAAATGGCTTGGTGTGAGGATTGTCGACTCTGAAGATCCGCACCCCGCGAGCAATCCAGAATCGGACCACCCCCAGAATCTCGTTCCAGAGCTCCTGCCACTCATCGCACTCGAAATCGAGCGGATATATGTCCTCGTAGCGTTTCGGCGGGTTCTCGGCGTACTGGATGGACCCGTCTGGCCGGTGCCGGAACCACTCGGGATGATCGTGAACCCAGGGATGATCGGGCGAACACTGCAGCGCCAGATCGAGGGCCAACTCCATCGAGCGCGCGCCCAGAGCATCGACCAGATACTCGAAATCTGCAAAGTTCCCCAGATCAGGGTGGATCGACGTGTGACCACCCCCGACTCCGCCGATCGCCCATGGGCTACCCGGGTCATCCGGACCGGCCGACGCCGAATTCGACGGCCCCTTGCGGTGCGTCGTCCCGATCGGATGAATGGGCGGGAGGTATAGAACGTCAAAGCCCATATCGGCCACGTAGTCGACTTGCTCCGCTACCTGTCGCAAGGTCCCGAACGATCTCGGGAACAACTCGTACCAGGACCCGAACAACGCACGCTCACGCTCGACCAGCACGTCCAGCGGTTCACCGGTCGCTGGATCGGACCCGACCACAATGTCGGTAGACACGTCCACGAACAGACCGCTTTCGAGAAACTCGGTCATCAGCGGTGCAATGGTGTCCAGCCTGGTCAGATCACCGCCACGGATCGCTGTCGCCGACGCCACGAGCAACCCTGCCTCTTTCGGCGAAGCTAACCGGGCTGCCGATTCGATCATCTGGACACCCACCTCACGGTCCACGGCGGTGTCCTGACCAACGCTGGCTTTACGCTCGATTGCGCTGCGCCATGAACCAAACCGGTCGACCCAAGCCGTGACCGTGAGACGGTGTAGGCCTTCGGCCAGCGGGGTATAACACCCCTCCCACAGGTCGAGGCCCGGGTTTGTGCAGGTCATCCGCAACGTCTTTGGCGAAGTCGTCGACGATCCACCTTCGACATTCTCGTGAACCAGTGCAACATGCAGTTCGTCGTGACCATCGCAAACGACGGTGGCTACGACATGGACAGGTTCGCCCACCACGCGCTTGGTGGGATACCTACCGCCCGCCACCCGTGGCGCAACATCAACGATTGAAATGCGCTGCGGCGCTTTCACACCTGTGAATCAGTCCTCGTAGAGCGTGAGCGCCTGTTTGGGGCAGTCGCGTACCGCCTGACGAACACGATCCTCGGTGCCCTCGGGAGGATTGGGAGCGATGATGTACATGACATCGTCATCACGGACCTCGAACACCTCGGGGGCCAGTGCCTCGCAAATGGCGTTGCTCTCACACAGGTTGTAGTCGACTTCTACTCGCACGGATCCCCCTGATTTCATGATTGGCCTGTCATCGACAGTGTTGCGCCTCGGCCGCTTCGTGACGACACCGGTGCGCTGCCCATGATGCCAGGTTCGGAGTCATCTTCCTCGCTCTGGGTAGTGTCTGGGACATGGAACCGAGTACCGCCCCCCTTGCCGGCGTCCGAATTGTCGAAGCCACCCTCCTGGGCCCCGCCGCCATCACCACGTCGCTGGGCGATCTGGGAGCGGACGTAATCAAGGTCGAGTCAGCCACGGGCGACTACATCCGCCAGATGACCTGGCCGATAGTCGAGGGCACGTCGCTGATGCATCTCCACCTGAACCGGGGGAAGCGGTCGATAGTGCTGAACCTCAAGTCCGACGAAGGGAAGCAGGCGTTCCTGGATCTGGCGAAGGATGCCGATGCCGTCGTGGAGGCCATGCGTCCGGGCGCTCTCGCTCGCATGGGCCTGGGTTTCGAGGATATTTCCAAGATCAACCCGGCGATCGTGTTTTGCACCATCTCGGGCTACGGTGCCTCGGGCCCATATCAACGACTCCCCAGTCACGGCATCGCGTTCGACACCTGGGCTGGCGTGGTCACGCCCGCCTACGACGAAGACGGCCACTGCTACATACCCGAACACGTATCCATAGGAATCAATGCTGCTCCCGTCTACGGAGCGCTTGCAATCCTCGCCGGGATCATCAAGGCCCGTGCCACCGGTGAGGGCACTTTCATGGAGTTGGCGCAGTCCGACGCTGCCGCCGCATTCGACTGGTACCGCAGCGAGACCTGGAAGGCCTATGAACGGCCCGAGTCCGAAGTTACCGGGAATGCATCCGACAACTACGAGCGTCGGGCACCGGGTACAGCCGGCATGCGCGAAGGCGTCCGCTATCAGATGTACGAGTCGTCTGACGGCCACGTGTTGTTCATGGCCAGCGAAGACGAGTTCTGGAAGAACTTCTGCCTGGGCCTCGGCCGCGAGGATCTTTACCAGAAGTACCCGGGCGCGAAGTACGCCGATCATGCCCGCGGGAACTGGGCGTTGCGCGATGAACTCGAGGTGATCTTCAAGACGAAGTCGTCGCTTGAGTGGCTCGATTTCGCCAACGAGAACAACACGACAATCGCTCCGGTCAACTCACCCAAGACCCTTCCGGACGATCCACAGTTCCAAGACCGGTTCAGGTGGCTGCCCAAGGAAAGCCACGGCGCGGACATGTTGCCCTTCCCGGTCAAGTTCGGAGACGGTGATCTGCCGCCACCTCGTCACGCCCCGACCCTCGGGCAGCAGAGCGAAGAGGTTCTGCGCGAGGTGCTCGACTACGACAACGACAAGATCACCAAAATGAAGGCCGACGGAGTGCTGGGCAATACGCCCTGATCCGTGACTACCGACCACCCGGTCGACGCTGACGTCGAGACGTCGAAGCGACCGTCGGCCTGGCGGATCGCCTGGCGAATCTTTCTGCTGCTCGTCGGCGGGTTCGTTCTGTACGGTCTGGCGCCGCAACTCCTTGATCTTTGGTCACAGGTCCCGAGGCTGCGAACGCTGAAGATCATCTGGTTCGCCGTCATGCTCGCGTGTGAATCCGCAAGCTACGTCTCAGCGTGGTGGCTCATGCGTCTGGCGGTTCCCGGCCTCTCCTGGTTCACCGCGGGCACGTCCCACCTGGTGGCAAACGCGGTGAGCAAGATCGTTCCGGGAGGAGCGGCGGTGGGCGCCACCAGCCAATACCGGATGTTCTCGGCAGCAGGCATCGATAAGGCTCAGGCGGCAACAACACTGGCCGCCACGTCGGTGATCTCGAACGGGGTGCTCTTTGCACTGCCAATGGTGGCCGTACTCGTCTCGATTGTGGGTGCGCCAATTCCACACAGCTTGGGCATCGTGGCCTGGGGCGGGGCGCTGCTCTTCATCATCTTGTTCAGCACCGTGTTCACGATCGTGAAGTTCGACCGCCCCCTGCACGCAGTTGGCGATGTGGTCGAGAAGGTGGGTGGCTGGATCTTCTCAAAGCTCCACCGAGACGGTGGCCCGACTTCCGAGGGTCTGGTCCGCCAGCGTGACCAGATGGTCGAAGCGCTTGGAGACAAGTGGTGGGAATCACTCTTGGCGGCCGTCGGAAACTGGATGTTCGACTACATGGCGCTGGTGGCAGCGCTCTATGCGGTCGGAGCGAGGCCACGACTGAGCCTTGTGCTCTTGGCGTACGGCGCTGCCGCCGTGCTCTCGATGATCCCGATCACGCCCGGCGGTCTGGGCTTCGTTGAAGCAGGCCTGACGGCGACTCTCGTTGTCGCCGGCGTGGCACCCGAAGACGCTCTGCTCGCCACTCTTGCATACCGGGTCGTGTCCTACTGGCTACCGCTTCCAGCTGGCCTGACTGCGCACTTCATGTTCCGCCACCGGTTCAAGAACCAGGTCGACGACACACCCGACCACAGGTCAGAAACAGCACCCCATTAGACGGATAGACGGACCACCCAACGGCCTGTAGGACCCTCAGGAATTGGCCTTACCCGGCTTGACTACCGCAGAGGCTGTCGGACAAAACAACCTCCGGCGCTATCCGACACCTTCACCGAGGGCGGCGACCATTTCCTCCACCGGAATTGCGGTGAGGGTACGGGTCTTGAGAGTGCCCCTGGCGGAGAGGGTGGTGGCAATGCGCGCCATGACGCGCTCGTCGGGCGCATCGATGATGGTCACGAAATCCCACTGTCCCAACACCGCGTACTGGGACAGAACCTTCGCTCCCATGGACTCGACCTCCGCGTTCACCTCAAGGATCCTGCCCGGATTCTCAAGCAGGGTGGCCGCCCCATTGGGTCCGATTGTCGACAACATGACGAAAGTGGTCATCCCGACAA
>CAYQFM010000141.1:5565-6006 GCA_964416735.1 uncultured Iamiaceae bacterium
ATCGGTTGCCGGGTTCCACACCGGCACCTTCCCACTGATCCGCTTCAACCCCCGCGATCAATCCACCGTCGTCGGAATCCGGATCAGTCGCAAGAAAGACATCAAGCATCTCGATTGCAACGGCCGCGGTCGTGAGACGCAGGCCGATCGCCAATACGTTGGCATCGTTCCAACGCCTCGCTCCCCGTGCTGTTTCCACATCGGTACACAGGGCCGCTCTGACACTGGGAACCTTGTTTGCCGCGATTGACACACCGGTTCCGGTCCAACAGCACACGACGCCGCGCTCGACGCTCCCCGTGGATACCAATTCTCCTACGGCTCGACCCACCATCGGCCACTCTGGGGCTCCGGCGGTTCCATCGGACCGCACTACATCGGGTAGAGCAAGCACGTCGTGGCCAGCGCCGACCAAATGGGCCCGGATCGCAGCGGTTACAT
>CAYQFM010000142.1:0-869 GCA_964416735.1 uncultured Iamiaceae bacterium
ACCTGAGAGCCACCCTGTCCGATGAAGTAGGCCATGTCGTATCAAACGCACTCGAACAAAGTGCCGACGAACTGTTTCGCCGCTTGTCGTCAGACAACGATGTGATCAACACCGCAGAGAGTTCCAACGCAGCGGTTTGCACAGAGGCCAACGGAGCTGAACTGAATCGTTCGGTTCTACTGGGTCTTGCTCTAGGTGAGTTGGCCCACTTGGCCATGGGATCGGATCGCTCCAAGGGTGCTGTCCCACGTGCAACGGCTGTGATGGTGCTCTGTGAGAATCGAAGAACCGATCAACACGGCACACCGCTACCCAAAGCGAGTGCAGATCTGTGGGCGTGTGATCCAGACCTGTGGGCCGTTGTGGTTGACAAGATGGGAATACCCGTAGACGTGGGCCATGCCTCGAGGCTTGCAACGCTTGGCCAACGAAGGGCAATAGCGGTGCGTGACGGTGGTTGCGTGTTCCCCGGCTGTGATGCCCAGATCAACTGGATTGATTATCACCACGTCATCTCCTGGCAACACGGCGGCAAGACCGACCTTTCCAATCTCGTTTCGCTGTGTCGCCACCACCACGGAGTCGCCCACCGTCACGGTTGGGAGTGCTCCATTACCGATGACCAACACACCATCTGGCGCACACCCGATGGAACGATGTTCTGGGGTCAACGACATCGACGACGAAGGTTTGACCCGTTACCCGAAGAATGGGAGCTTGAATTTCGGGAGGCTGAAGAACGCGTGCCCGGGGTTTTTATGGACGACGGATGACCCTCGTCGTGTGGGTGAAGATCGCGGTGCTGATTGCGTATGACAACGTGGTGGACCCCAGACTCACCCGGGCTGTCATACCCCCTTGACATCATG
>CAYQFM010000142.1:879-5952 GCA_964416735.1 uncultured Iamiaceae bacterium
CATCGACGACGAAGGTTCGACCCGCTACCCGACGAAGAGGTGCCCGAAGTTTTTGTTGACGACGGGTGACGCTGGTCGTGTGGGCTGGTCCGAAGGACGAAGTGAGATGTCACACCCCCTTGGCATCATGCTGCCCATGCGGCTGACGATCCATGAAAACCAATAGCGATCATCCGTCCGCCCCTTCGAGATCGGCGACGATCTCATCAATGGCAGTACGTAGCTCGTGCTGTCGGGTGACGATGCGGGAGATCTCGGCGTTCAGTTCCACGATGTCGACAACCTCGCGGGTGTCCTCTTCTTCGACGTAGGACGACACTGAGAGGTTGTAGTCGTTCTCTGCGATCTCGGAGTTGTCTACGAGGTGGGCGAAGTGATCGACGTCGGTGCGGGCGACGAAGGCGTCGAGGATGGCCGTCTGGTTTTCTTCTGTGAGCTTGTTTTTGTTACCCGCTCGCACGAACTGGGCGGACGCGTCGATGAACAACGTCTTGTTGTCGGCCTTGGACTTCTTGAGCACGATCACACATGTTGCAATCGTGGTGCCGAAGAACAGGTCGGGCGGAAGCTGGATGACCGTGTCGACATAGTTGTTGTCGATCAGGTACCTGCGGATCTTCGCCTCGGCGCCGCTTCGGTAGAGGACACCGGGGAACTCGACGATCGCGGCGGTGCCGTTGACGGCGAGCCAACTCAGCATGTGCATCGTGAAGGCCAGGTCGGCCTTGGACTTCGGGGCGAGAACGCCCGCGGGCGCAAACCGGGGGTCGTTGATCAGCAGCGGGTTGGCATCGCCTTCCCACTTGGTGGAGTAGGGCGGGTTGGAGACGATCGCCTCGAACGGCTCGTCGTCCCAATGGGCGGGGTCGATCAGCGTGTCGCCATGCGCGATGTCGAACTTCTCGAAGTTGATGTCGTGTAGGAACATGTTGATCCGGCACAGGTTGTAGGTCGTGAGGTTGCTCTCCTGGCCGAAGAAGCCCTGACGCACGTTGTCGCGGCCGAGCACCTTGGCGAACTTGAGCAGCAGTGAGCCCGAGCCACATGCGGGGTCGTACACCTTGTTCACCGATGTCTTGCCGACCACGGTCATGCGGGCCAGCAGCTCAGACACCTCTTGAGGCGTGAAGAACTCGCCCCCGGACTTGCCCGCGCTCGACGCGTACATCGTCATCAGGTACTCGTAGGCGTCGCCGAATGCGTCGATTGTGTTGTCGGTGAAGTCGCCCAGGCCCAGATCACCGATCGCGTCGAGAAGTTTCACGAGCTTCTCGTTCCGCTTCGCCACGGAAGATCCGAGCTTTGAGCTGTTGACCTCTAGATCGTCGAACAGGCCCTTGAGGCTGCTCTCGCTGTTACTGCCGACGGCGGACCCTTCGATGTTCGAAAAGACCCGTTCGAGCGTCTCGTTCAGGTTCTCGTCGCTTCTCGCCGAGCGGCGTACGTTGACGAACAGTTCGCTCGGCAGGATGTAGAAGCCCTTTTCCTCGACGGTCTCGGCCCGGCCGAACTCGGCGGCGGCGTCGTCGAGGCTTGCGTAGTCGAAGTCCGATGTTCCGGCCTTGCGTTCGTGTTCGTTCAGGTAGGCGACCAGGTTCTCTGAGATGTACCGGTAGAAGAGGATGCCCAGTACGTACTGCTTGAAGTCCCAGCCGTCGACGCTGCCGCGCAGGTCATTGGCGATACGCCAGATGGTCTTGTGCAGATCGGCGCGTTGCGCTTCCTTTGTCATCCCCGCACCTTCTCGTCGACGACCGGATCACGTCGATCGTAGGACAGCGCCGCCGCCACCCGCCCAGCCGAACCGGATCGCTTGATCGGCCCATCATCTGGGTCGTGAGACTCAATTCATCTCAGGCAGTAGAAGTCCACCTGAATATAAATAAACTTTCATTTATGAATCAGATTGCGAAGGAGCACCCCGGTCCCGTCGCAACCACGGGTCGCAGGTTGATGCTCATCGTCGTTGTCGCAGCAGTGGTACTCGCCGGCCTTGTCGGTTGTTCTGATTCGAATTCCGACAACAGCGCGCCCCCGCCTGCAAGTAGCGAAGGTTCTCCGGGGCAAGGGCCGGTATCCACTGAAGTAGCCGAGGCCGGTGGTGGTGATGTGGCAGGTTCGTGTTGGTCGGGGGCATATCCGTGTTGGGATCCACGAAACGAAGATCGTGCCCGGTCGATCGGATCGTTGCAACGGCCGATCGACGCTGGCGAATTCAGTCCTCCGTCAGCGGGACTTCTGAGAAAATCTGACACGACTGTCTGTGCGCAGGTGGAGACAGCGCACAAGACCGCATTCAATCGGTTTGGAACATACGCGTACTTCACCGGGGTATTTCTCAAAGGTGATTCCACAAATACGGTCTATGCGCTTGTCTGTTCGGATGTGTCGACTGAAACCCGGATAGACCCGTGGACAACGGGTCCTGGACGAGATGGAGTTACGCTCCCATGTCCACCGGAATTTCCATATGTCTACGCCGATTCCGGAGCGGTCTCCTTCAAGGAGGTCAGTTCGTCAGGCCTGGGTCCTTCGGTGTCTTTCACCCAAGCAGCTGGCTCCCATGGGCGGAATAATGACGGACTGTTCAATTACAAATTCACCAACTGGACAACCGACCAGTACAAGCCGTGGCTCTCTTTGTTGTGCAAGAAGTGAAGTCAACGGTTTCACTACATTCGAGATCAGTTCGCGATTGCCCGTGACCTTCGATAGCGGTTCCTGTGGGCTGGACTTGCTATTGTGCGCGGGCACAAGTTCACCAGCATGTCATCCGACTTGAGAGGTACACGTCCATGAAACGCACCATCGTCAGGCTGTTGACCCCTGTGGTTCTCGTTGCCGGGTTCATTGTTTCGGGCGCTCTTCCGGCTGCGGCGAACGCGTCCATTACTGCGACTTCCGTAGCCCCGAATGCGGACGGAACGAAATGCAGCGATGCGAGCTTCGATCTGGGAATGGAATCCACATCGGTGACAACGGAAACCGGTCAGGTGACCAACAGCGCGGGTGAAGTGCTCGATTCGTTCGACCAAAGCAGTGATTTCAGCGGTTTCAGCGGTGTGTTCGAAGGTTACGGGATGCCCTTTGATGATGATCAGCCCACCGGAACCATCATTGCTTCCTACGCCACGATCGGAGCAGCAACCCCAACCGCTGCCGATACTGCCGAGTGGTACCTCTTGTATCGCTGTGGTGACACCATGGCCGAGAGCGTCGTGTTGATGTCGTGCTTCGGCGACTACGGGACCTGTCCCAAGACGGCCGAGGAAGGCTTGGCGACACTGTTTGCGGGAACGGTGAGCGACACAACCCCGCGTGCCGGTGACGTGATCACAGCACATGGTGAGGGCTGCTTCTATCCCCTCGGAGGTGCTGTCTTGTTGAATGGAGCAACAGGCGTCGACGGCGGCACAGTTGCGCCAAACGCAGATGGCACGTTCGACATCTCGCTGACGGTTCCTGCCGGTCTTGCGCCGGGCAGTGAGTTGACCGTACGGATTGACTGCGGTTACGACGGGCAGACCGTTCTTTCGAATACGGTCACTCTCCGAGTGGACAGTGAACCGGCAACGACCACCACGGCACCGTCGACCACCACGACCTCGACCACGGCGTTGCGTAGCGACATCGTTGTGACCCCGCGGTTCGCCGGCTGAGTTCAACTGCAAGCCTGCTCGACGACTGGCTCGCGGCCATTGGCCTGCTGACCGACAAAGAGATCGCCGAGAATCGGGCGATGCCCGTCAATCGCACCTGACACTCCGACCACACAGACTCACGTCGGGGACCTCTAGCACCAGTCCCTCGTCGAGCATCCCCAGCAAGAGTGATTGGACTTTGGACTTCGGACGTTGGTTCGCGTTCGGCCCGTCCCTGGGTCCAGGAAGGCCATGCACTGCCCTTGGCAAAGCTTGCCAATCGGCTAGGCTCACGCGATGACCACGATGAACGTGTCGCTCCCCGCCGAGCTCCGGTCGTTCGTCGACGCCCAAGTCAGCGACGGCAGCTATGGGTCAACCAGTGAGTATGTCCGCGAGCTCATCAGGCGCGACCACGCCCGTCAGCAGCTTCGGGCAGCGCTTCTCGAAGGAGCGCGGGGTCCGGTCACCGTCAACGCCGATCCCGCGTACTTCGCTTCATTGCGGGACCGAGCGCGAGCCGCGGACTGATTCGGACCTCGTGCAGGCCCACCTTCGCGCTGCTGCAGAGCGCGACGTCCACGACGCGGTCGACTACTACCTCGCGGAAGCAGGAGCTGATATCGCCTTCGGCTTCATCGACTCGCTCGAGACAGCGATCGCACACCTGTGCGACTTCCCGCTCAGCGGCTCGCTCGGGTTCGCGTTCGAACTCGAGATCCCCGACCTGAGAAGTTGGCCGCTGCCTCGGTTTCCGTACCTGCTCTTCTACGTGTCCGACGACGACCGCATCTGCATCTGGCGCGTCCTGCACGCCCAGCGAGACATCCCGGAATTCTTGAGCCCCGACCCGGACGACTCTGGATCCGGATCGACTCCGCATTGATTCCGAACTGCTCTGATGGCGGTACTCGTATCGCGAAGGGGCGATCACCATGGCTCTGTCGATTCGACTGAGCAGCGAGGACGAAGAGTGTCTGACCCGCTTGGCGCGCCGTAGATGATCACGTTGTCCCAACTGCTGGCCTCACGAGCCGAGCACGGTGACGGATCCGATGATCAGGAGGACTGCGCTCGTAAACACCGCGGCTGTCGGAAGGCACCCGGCCGACGTCGAGCGCTGTCCGATCCTCACCTGTGTGGCTGCCTTGTGCACCTCCCGCTCCGTCGACGTCATCACCCTGCTGGGCGCTGGGGGGAGGTCGCTCCCCCCAGGTGGCGTGAGTGCGGTCGAGGCCGCTGCTTCCTCGACGGTGGTTACAAGCTCGTCGACGAGCCGAGAGGTGAGCCGCCGTTGGGCTCGGATCGTCGCGATCCCGATGCCGAGGAAGCATGCGGCGAAAGCCACCCCACCAAGGAGGCCGCCGGCCTCGCCCTTAGCGGCGCTCCCGACTGCGGCGCGAAGCAGGACGAAGGCGAGTGCTGCGTATAT
>CAYQFM010000143.1:0-5901 GCA_964416735.1 uncultured Iamiaceae bacterium
GCCTTGTTCAACGTCGACTTCTGTATCGCCTCTGGAGCAACCTGATAAGCGGCTTCCACATCCCGTGATCGTGGGTTCACTGCCGACGCCCCCGGCAGGTCGATGATGTAATCGACGGTTGTGACCAAGCTCGTGGCCGTGAGCAGTTCGGGACTGATGTGACCGGGTGGGATCCCGGCTGCATCCCCGTAACGGCTCAGGAGTTCGCGTGAGTAGTCGCTTATGAAATCGACGGTCTCCTGTGTGAACACGCTGTCGGGATCGGTCTGGATGAACATTGCCAGTTCAGAACTCGACCCCGTCTCACGCTCTACATGGCGGAAGTCCCGGATGCTCCGTGACGACTGGTCGACCCATTCCACGGGGTCGCTCTGAATGGTGAGCCGGTTCTCGACGCCGATCCCGGCCACGATCACCAACGCTGCCGCGACAGCCAGATACGGGGCTGCCCGGGGTGGAATGGATCCGAGCTTGGCCGTGAGACGACCTAGAGGGCCTTCTGGTAGGTGGTTGCGGGTTGTTGGTGAATGCTCTTCACGGGTGCCGAGCAGGGTGAGCGGAATTGCCAAACTGGCCAAGTAGATGGCGATGATTCCCACGGCGAGCATCAGTCCCAGGTCGCGCAGCATGGGAACCTTCGAGAGCATGAGAGTGGCAAAGGCCAGCGCTGCCGTGATTGTCACTACCAGCAGCGCGGGTCCGAGTGCGGCAGCCGCGTTCGCTGTAGCCGTGCTCGCCCCGTTTGCCTTGTTCGCCGTGTTTGTCTTGACATCGCCAGGATCCGTGGCCGTTGCTTCTTCTTCGACGCGCGAATGCATCTGAATGGCGAAATCGATGCCGATGCCAAGCATCACAGGCAATCCGGCGATGGTCACCAGCGACAGCGGGATACCCAGGTATCCGGCCAGGCCGAACGCCCAGATGACACCGAACAGGACGACCAGGAGCGGAAGTAATCGCCAGCGCACATCGAAGAGCACCAGCAGGATGATCAACATCACCGCGATGGAGATGGCGCCCAACTGCAGCATGCCTCCCCGCAGGTAATCGTTGATGTCACCCAGCAGAAACGACGCTCCGGTCACCGTTGTGGATGCCTCATCGAAGTGGTCGGTTTGCACGGACTTCTCGACCATGTCTCGCACCAGGTCGGAGCCTGCGGATTCGACTTCGATCGAGGCATTTCCAACGAGTCGCACCACCATCTGGGCATGGGTTTCATCCGGAAAGACGGGAACCTGCGCCTTTCGGATGGCGCCGCTGTTGTCGTGGAGAAGGAGGTCGATCCAGGCACGGTTGTCCATC
The DNA here is from genome assembly GCA_964416735.1 of uncultured Iamiaceae bacterium. Lineage (GTDB taxonomy): Bacteria > Actinomycetota > Acidimicrobiia > Acidimicrobiales > Acidimicrobilacustridaceae > CAYQFM01. The sequence continues at coordinate 1,306 of CAYQFM010000143.1, forward strand.
ATGCGTCCATCCGGAGCGATTTCTCCCAGGCGTCGAGCAGTCTCCAGGGCATCGGCGGTGCGTAGCGAGCGACCCTGTTCATCGGGATCGTTCCCCGCTGCGGCCAGTAGTGCTTGGCCTGCAACGCTGGCGGTGGGCGACGTGGCGGGTTGACCGTCCGGCTGTCTTGTCAGGAGGCTGTCGGTCCATTCGAGAGCTGTCAGTGGCGTGACCACCCCCGCAATCAGGTCCGAACGAGCCTCCAACGCCGCGGCTATCCGGGTCATTTCGGCCTGGTTCTCAGGGGTCATCAGGTCGGTGACCGTCAGGCCCTCCTTCATCGTGAACAGAACCAGCACCGCCTGTCCGCCAAAGAGGTCCTGGTATTCGGCGTTGTCGATAGCGACCCGGTCCGTACTGTTGAGGTAGCTGTCCTGGCCCGTGGCGAAGTAGAGCCGTGTGGTGCCGTAGCCCAGGCCCAGCGTCACGAGTAGGCCGATCACCGAGATCAGGCCCACCCGTCGAGTCAGCAGGATGGCCGATGATTGCCAGAAACCATGTGCCGCTGTGGCTGGAAGATCGTCGTCGAGATGATTTCCTCTGCTCATGGCACGTGACTCCTCCAACAGACCGACACCAAGTCTCATTCAGACTCTTCTGTGACAATAGGCACATCAAGCCAACACAGAGCGGCATGGACGTGATGGCCGAGCGATACGGATTGTGATTCTCTTGGCCCTGACTCGATTGTTGGGGATCGGCGATAGTCTGCGGTGGTGCTGCTGGCCACTTGGAACGTCAACTCGTTGCGGGCGCGGATGCCCCGGGTGCAGGAATGGATCGAGCAGCATCAGCCTGATGTGCTGTGCATGCAGGAAACCAAGCTCGCCACCGATGCCTTCCCACGTATGGATTTCCAAGCAATGGGTTACGAAGCGGCTCACCATGGGGAAGGTCGGTGGAACGGTGTGGCGATAGTCAGTCGAGTTGGCCTTGACGACGTGGTTGCCGGTTTCAGCGATGGCGCCGAAGAGGATCCGCAGGCCAGGTTGATCCAGGCGACATGCGACGGGCTGCGTGTTGCATGCGTGTATGTTCCCAACGGACGTGCGCTCGATGACGACCACTACACATACAAGCTCGAGTGGTTCGATCGCCTCCACAGAGTGGTGTCGAACAACGTCGACCCAGCGGACAAATTCTTGGTATGTGGCGATTTCAACGTGGCACCCGAGGATCGTGATGTATGGGACCCGGCACAGTTCGTCGGCGCTACACACGTGAGTGACCCTGAACGTGCGGCGGTTGAGACCCTTTCCGAATGGGGTTTGGTCGACGTATTCCGTCGACACAACGAAGAAGACGGTCAGTTCTCGTGGTGGGACTACCGGGCAGGCAGTTTCCACAAGGGCCATGGAATGCGTATCGACCTGATCATGACCACGGAGTCGGTTGCGGCTGCGACCGAGTCGGTGTGGATCGACCGTGAAGCGCGCAAGGGAACCAAACCTTCCGACCATGCCCCGGTAGTGATCGATCTGGATCTCTGAATGCTGATCATCTGACCGTCAGGAGAAGGAAGTCATGGACGAGAAGTCGCACGCGTGGCGCTCGCTGTCTACGCGTTGGCAGGAGCCACCCATATCGCAGCTCACCGCGCGTCACGTGGAACTGCGTCGGTTGGCTGATTCGATGCGAATCATCATCGAACGTCTGGTGGCCACTGCTGCACCTGCCGAGGACATCATCGAAGCATCTGATGAGTTGGCTCGCGTCGCTTTGCGCTTCGACCGTCTGGGGCAGACGGGAACGGTCTACGAAGGGTTCGCCGAAGCGGCAAATGCGGGTGGCGACAGGCGCGCTTCGTTCGAACACAGCCCCTTCATCGGCAGAGCCAATCCGTTGGCTCCTCCTATTCATCTTCAGGAGATCGACGGCAAGGTGCACGGGCGCGTGACCTTCGGATCGGCTTATGAAGGCCCACCCGGTTGCCTGCACGGTGGGTACGTAGCGGGAGCGTTCGATGAAGTTCTGGGTGCAACCCAGTCGCTGTCCGATTCACCCGGGATGACCGGCACGCTGACCATCAAGTACCGCAACCCCACGCCTCTACACGCCGACCTGCACTTTGTGGGTGAAATCGTGAGTGTCGAGGGTCGCAAGATCTTCACTCACGGCACTCTCATGGCCGGTGATCTGCTTTGTGCGGAGGCCGACGCCATCTTCATTTCGATCGACCGTGAGAAGTTCTTGGAGTTGCGGGCCAAGCGTGAAGAGGCAGAAAAGAGCCGCCGAGGTGTCGACGGCTGACCGTCGATTCATGGTGGTCAACCCTGAAGCCACGCCTTCACGAGTGGTTGTTCCTGCGAAAAGTGGTCTCGTAACCCTGAAATAATTGCCCGCTCGACTTCGCCGCCAACGAGGGGCATTCGGATCTTCAGATTTCCGTCAATATTTCGCACTGTTCCGCCGCTAACGGTCGAGGCAAAGGTGTACTTCCCGACGCAACTGAAGCGGTCAGCGTAATTGTCGGGAAGAAAGACGACCTTGGCCGTGTGGGCTGCCAAGTCATACTCCTCGCGTTGAACCCAGGTGAGCTTTCCCGGGTCGATGATTCTCTTGGCAGCAGGCGAGAGTGAAGCGGCGAAGCGCATCTTGATCCGCATGAAGATCCGGTCTTTATCGACGCTGCGTTCAAGTACCTCGGGGGTTGCCACCCTGGTCAGCCCGGTGAAGGTTGGATACATGTCGGCATCGGTGAAGGCGTCCAGCACGCTTGCGGGGTCTTCGTCGTAGTGCTGTTCAATCGAGAAGCGCATTGCCCACCCCCTTGTCGTTCACCCCTTGTCGTCCACCCCAAGTCGCCCACACCTTGTCAACCGGCTTCGACTCAAGTGTGGTCCTCGACCAGGTTGAGGATGTCGACACCGTAGCGTCCAACCTTGACCGGACCGAGGCCTGGAAGGGATTGCAACTCGTCGAGTGTCTTCGGGGCGACCTTTGCAACCGCTTCGAGCGTGCTGTCGTGGAAGATCACGTAGGCCGGAACATTGGCGGCCCGAGCACTGGTCGCACGCCAAGCGCGAAGGGCTTCGAAAAGGTCACGAGCAGCCGGGTCCAGGTCTGGCCCGGTGATACGGGGTTGACGGCGTCGGCCCGGACCGGTCGCCTGTTTGCCGGTCTCCTGTTTGCCGGTCTCCTGCTTGTCGGTTGGTTGTCTGCCGGAAGCTGTTTTTCCGGATGCTCCTGCGGGTTGTGACCGCCGTCGCGAGCTGATGGCGAAAACATCTTCCCCTTTGGTCAAGGCTGAGAGGGTTTCCTCGATCACCGACAGGTAATCGGAGGGGTTCCGCTGGGAGGCCCTGGAGCCAAATTTCCGTTCCTGTGCCCAGGTGATGTGAAGCTCTCTGCGCGCCCGTGTGATGGCCACATACAGCAGCCGGCTCTCTTCGGCTTCGGCGGCGGGGGTTCGGGCGTGAGCGATAGGAACAAGGCCCTTTTCCATTCCTGCCAGGTGCACCACCGGCCATTCAAGCCCCTTCGCAGCATGGAAGGTCGAAACGTCTACCGCTTCTGTCAACTGTGATGCGTCCCGTTTGCCTGATCCGTGATTTTCCACACCGCGCACGCGGAATGGGATGTCTGCAGCGGTAAGTGCGTCGGCGATGATCGATGCTTGAGCGTTGGTTCGTACGAGTACCGCTTGCTCGCTCCACCTGTCACCCTTGTGATGGTTAGCTCGCAGGGGTCTGGCAATTGCAGTTGCTTCAGCTCGCTCGTCGGAGTGCGCCTTTACCGTTGGCAATTGGCCGTTCGAGAGCGTGGGACGTACGGAACCTGCCGCCGAGCGCCCCAGAACGGATTTTCCAAGGGCAAGGATTTCAGGGGTCGAGCGGTAGTTGTGTTCCAGGCTGATCGTGGCTGAAGGACCCAAACGGCTAGCGAAATTGACAAGGAACGACTGCTCCGCCCCGTTGAACGAATAAATCGCCTGGTTTGGGTCACCCACCACGCACAGATCGCTTCTGGTTCCAAGGAGCGCCTCCAGTAGGGCGTTCTGGGCGGGGTTCACGTCCTGAAACTCATCCACGAAGATGTGGCGGAACCGCCATTGCTGCGATGCACGGAATGCCTTGTCACCCATGAGAGCCAATCGATACAGATCAAGAAGATCGGACATGTCTATGAGCCCACGTGCCGTCTTCTCTTCTTCGTAGCGCTCGTAGATTTCGGCCACAGATGCGATGCCGGCAGACGGATTGCGGCGGGAAGAGGATGCAATTGTCTCGTATTGCTCTGGGTCGACCATCCGGGCCTTGGCCCATTCGATCTCGGATGCAATGTCGATGGCATCCGAGAATTCGGACTTTGGTCCGCCGCGAAGTAGCCGCATGACAAAGGATGCGGTCTTGTCCAGAACCGTCGGACCCTTCACCCCCTGATCGGCCCAGTGTCCACGGAGCTGCGCGTACGCTACCGAATGGAACGTTCCAGCAGTGAGGGTTCTGGGCAGACTGAGAGCAGAAAGTCGCTCCACCAGTTCCCCTGCCGCCTTGCGGGTGAACGTGATTGCAAGGGTTCGCTGAGGATCCAAATTGCCCGATGCCGCCCGGTGCG
>CAYQFM010000144.1:0-4214 GCA_964416735.1 uncultured Iamiaceae bacterium
GATCGGATAATCACCGAACTGGGACTACCCGTCTTCGTGAAGCCAGCGAACATGGGTTCATCGATAGGAATATCAAAGGCGCGAAACACCGAAGAGTTGGAAGTAGCGCTCAAAACGGCCGGGCGGTTTGACGAATGGATCATCTGTGAAGAAGCGGTGATCGGCCGGGAAATCGAATGCGCCGTACTTGGAAACAGCAACCCGAACGCTTCGCTTCCCGGTGAGGTCATACCCGGCGCAGAGTTCTACGATTACGAAGACAAGTACTCAGCCGGTAAAGCGCAACTGCAGATACCCGCGCACCTTCCAGCGCCGGTCACAGATCGCATCAGGGATATGGCCATCAAGGCATACCGGGCATTGCGATGCGAAGGCATGGCACGGGTTGACTTCTTCTACGAAGCCGATGGACGAGGGCTGCTGGTGAACGAGGTGAACACCATTCCCGGCTTCACCCCCATCTCGATGTACCCACGCATGTGGGAAGCAACCGGGTTGAGCTACAGCAAGTTGATCAACGAGTTGATCCGCCTTGCCCTCGAACGCAACAGACGCCGGAACCTGAGATCAGGCAACCAGGGCGGAGCGCAAGAAGCGAAGTAGCTCACGTCGACGCACGACGGTCGAGCGACGCGTCGGTTCGATTCCCACCGCGCGCAACACCTCTATCTCGGTGGCAACGCCCAGCACTGTTGAATACACAGACAGCAACAACAGGCGTGAGTCACACCGACGCATGCGGCCGGCGTCCATTTCGTCCTCGAGGAACTCACGGGCACGGTCAACCAACGGCTCCAGATTCGTCGTCAACCGGGTAGCCGCTGGCGGTCCGAGGCGGCTCACCTCACGCAACAGGCCCAGCAGTTCCGGGCGACGCATGGCCAGTCGAAACACGGCACGCACCAAGGCTTCAACTCGGTCGAACCCACACTTCGACCGGCCGACGGCATCCTCGAGAGCAACGATGAGATCATCTGACGCCTTGTCGATCACCGCGTCGAGCAGGTCCGCCTTGGTCGGGTGGTAATAGAGAATCGTCTGCTTACGCACGCCCAACTCGGCGGCCACATGATCCAGTGACGTCGCTTCGAATCCCTTGGTCCCAAACGACGAAACGGCAGCCTCGAGAATGCGCTCGCCGGTATTCGGCGTAGGCCGTCGGCTCAGGTCAGCGTCCATGACCACCGACGTCGGTTTCTCTCTGACTTTCGCGGGCACTTACCAAATGGTAGACAATGTTGTCGTGATCAGCGAGTCACTGGCCGGCAAGCGGCTCTTCATCACCGGCACCACCGGATTCTTGGGCACCAACGTGTTGGAGCGCCTGTTGCGCAGCGTTCCCGATTGCGAGATCTCACTGTTGATCCGGCCCGGAAAACGGTCGAGCGTGGAGTCACGCCTCAAGCGCGAGATCCTGAAGAACGACGCTTTCGATCGTCTGCGCGCCGAATTGGGTCGCGACGGGTTTGAGGAGATGGCGGCTCGTCGCATCACTCCGGTTGCCGGAGACGTCGGCACCGACGGCCTGGGCCTCGACGATGCTGGACGCACCGCACTCAAGGCGAGCGACATCATTATCCACTCGGCCGCAACGGTCTCGTTCGACTCGCCGCTCGACTCAGCGGTAGAGGTGAACCTCCTCGGTCCCACCCGTATCGCAACCACCTGCCACGACCTCGGCATCACGCCACATTTCATTGCCGTGTCGACCTGCTACGTGGCTGGCAACCGCCGTGGCGCGGCCCTCGAACAGATGGTTCATGAAAGCCCGTTCTTCGTGGACGTGAACTGGCGCAAAGAGGTCGATGGCGCACGCCGTGCACGTCAGGACGCCGAAGCCGAAAGCAGAACCCCGGAGAAACTGAAGGAGTTCCGCGCACGCGCCCGCTCCGAAATCGGTGCCGCGGGCGGACCTCTTCTGGCCGAGAAGACCGAACAGATCCGTGAACGCTGGGTGGCAGATCGCATGGTGACCGCTGGCCGCAGCCGAGCAGCATCGCTCGGTTGGCCCGACGCATACGCCTACACCAAAGCACTCGGTGAGCGTGCGTTGGTGGAATCCCACGGGAACGTACCGGTAAGCATTGTTCGTCCATCGATCATCGAATCCGCCGTGGCAGAACCACGTCCCGGTTGGATCCGCGGTTTCCGCATGGCTGAGCCGGTGATCATCTCGTTCGCTCGGGGCCTGCTCAAGCAGTTCCCCGGCGTTCCAGAAGGAATCGTGGACGTTATTCCGGTGGATCTGGTCTCCGCGGCAATCATCGCCACCGCAGCTGAAGGCCCGCAGGCTGAGCCGCACGTCATCCAGGTGGCCTCGGGTTCCCAGAACCCTCTGCGCTACCGGCGAATGGTGGATCTGGTCAGCGACTGGTTCACCGAACACCCCCTGTACGACACCAAAGGTCAACCGATCGTCACCAAGAAGTGGTCGTTCCCCGGCCGCGGAAAGGTCGAGGCCCAACTCAACCGAGCCAAGACGACGCTCGAGAAGACCGAGCGTGTCGTTTCGCACCTGCCGCTGCGGGGTCGTCAGGCCGAGTGGAGCGCCACGATCGAGGAGAAGCGCGACGAAGCCACCAGGGCACTCAGCTACGTCGAGCTCTATGGCGCCTACGTCGAGTGCGAGGCCGTATACGGGCTCGACCGCCTGCTCGCCATGTGGGATCGCCAGAGTGAAGAGGACAAAGAAGCATTCTGTTTCGACCCGCGAGTAATCGACTGGGACCACTACATCACCCAAACTCACTTGCCGTCGGTGGTCGAGCACGCCCGGGTTCGCACCACTCCCGGCGGGCGCACGGGGCCCAGTCGTCACGACCGGCTCCGCTCACAGGTGCTCGACGAGCGTCGCGAGTTGGCGGCATTCGACCTGGAGAACACACTTATCGCGTCGAACGTGGTGGCTTCGTATGCGTGGCTGGCGAGTCGGCACATGAACACCGATGAACGTCTGCGTTTCATTGCGCGACTCATCGGTGAAGCCCCATCGCTCCTGAAGCTCGATCGGCGTGACCGCAGTGACTTCCTGCGCATGTTCTACCGCCGCTACGACGGCGCTCCGGTCGACCAACTCGACGCAGACTCAACCGAGATGCTCTCCGAGTTGATCCTTGCCAAGTCGTTTCCTGCCGCAATCCGTAGGGTGCGCGAGCACCGTCGCTTGGGTCACCGCACGGTGCTCATCACGGGCGCCCTCGACTTCATTGTCAAGCCCCTTGAACCACTCTTTGACGACATCGTGAGTGCAAAGCTCGGTGTCGTGGACGGCATGTACGACGGTGAGCTCACCAACGTTCCACCCACCGGTGAGTCACGGGCGCAAGCGCTCATGGACTATGCCGACGAGCACGGCCTGGACCTTCGGGAGTCGGTGGCATATGCCGATTCGACCAGTGATCTGCCGATGCTCGAAGTGGTCGGCTTCCCTGTTGCCGTAAATCCGGAGACCCGCCTTGCAGCTCTCGCTCGCAAGCGTGGTTGGCTCATCGAGAACTTCGAGAAATCAAGCGGCGCGCCAAGGGTCCTACTTCCGATCGCCGCCAGGGAACGCTCATGAAGGCCCTGCTGTTCGAACGCAACGTGCCCCGGTTCGCTGCGGCAATGGTGGTCGGATCGGTCCGTCCGGGCGGGGGTTCGCGTGTTGGCCCACTGCGTCTGAAAGACATCGATCCACCCGAGCTGCCGGGCGACGGTTGGGAGTACATTCGCCCGCGCCTGTCGGGCATCTGCGGTTCTGATCTGGCAACCGTCGACGGAAGCTCATCGAGATATTTCGAGCCAATTGTGTCGTTCCCGTTCGTGCCGGGTCACGAGGTGGTGGCCGACCGCTCAGGCGATGACGGTTCAGACCGCGTGGTAATCGAACCCGTGCTCGGATGCGTGACCAGGGGCATCGATCCGCCGTGTAGCGCCTGCGCCCGCGGGGATCTGGGCAACTGCGAACGCATTGCTTTCGGTGATATCGAACCCGGTCTGCAAACCGGATTCTGCTGTGACACCGGAGGTGGTTGGTCCACACTGATGGTCGCGCACCAGAGCCAACTTCACCCCGTGCCAGCCACCATGACCGACGAAGACGCCGTCATGGTGGAGCCCACAGCGTGTGCCATTCACGGTGCCCTGTCCGCAGGAATCTCCGAGGGCGACACCGTCGTGATCCTCGGTTCCGGAACGCTCGGCCTGCTCACCCTTGCGGCCGTACGGCGCTTCAC
>CAYQFM010000144.1:4224-5892 GCA_964416735.1 uncultured Iamiaceae bacterium
ACCCCGCTCAACGCGAACTCTCCCGCTCGCTAGGTGCCGACGTCATCGCCGAACCCGGCGAGATGCTGCGAGCCGTGCGGCGTACCACGGGCTCGATGGCCATTGGTGACGGCGACATCGTGCGGCTCACCGGTGGCGCCGACCACGTGATCGACTGCGTGGGCAACGAGGCCAGTCTCACCCAGGCACTTGCCACCGTGAAGCCTCGCGGACGCGTGACCATGGTTGGCATGTCCGGCCACGTCCATGTGGACCTTACGGGCCTCTGGCAGCGCGAGATCCAGCTCGTCGGGGCATACGCCTACGGAACCGAGACACTTCCCGGCGGTGAACGTCGCCGTACTTTCGACCTGTCATTCGAACTGGTGGCTGCGGCCGACCTCGGTCGTCTCGTCACAGCCTCATACCCACTTGCCCGATACAACGACGCCATCACCCACGCCGCCGAAGCCGGCCGACGGGGTGCCGTGAAGATCGCCTTCGATCTACGCGGTGAAAAGGAGCGCACCCGTGCCTAGACCAGGATTCGTTCTCGACGTTGACCGGTCCTCACCACCGATCCTGTTTCACCACGGTGAGGACTTCCGGCTGGAGAAGTTGCCCGCAGGCAGGTCACGGGTCATCTATCCGGCTGAGCCGCTGGAGCCGCTGGAGCATCCGGACGCTGCCATCCGCAATGCCCTGTTGAACCCGATCGGCGACTGCGATCCGTTGCCCGCCCTTCTGCGGCCGGGCATGAAGCTGACCATCGCCTTCGATGACATCTCACTTCCACTGCCCCCGATGCGTTCGCCCGACATTCGTCAACGGGTGATCGAGCAGGTCCTTGACATGGTTGCGGCAGCCGGCGTGGACGACGTCGAACTGATTGCGGCCTTGGCACTGCATCGCAGGATAACAGAGGAAGAACTGCGCCATGCGGTGGGAGACCGTGTCTACGACGCGTTTGCGCCGCACGGCCTGCTTTACAACCACGACGCTGAAGACCCCGACAACCTGTTGTTCATCGGCAAGACCGACAAGGGCGAAGAGGTCGAGATCAACCGGCGTGCGGCCGAGAGCGACCTGATCATCTACGTGAACATCAACCTCGTCTCGATGGACGGTGGTTGGAAGTCGACCGCCACCGGTCTGGCCAGCTACCGCAGTCTGCGCCACCACCACAACGTCCACACGATGCGCCACAGCCGTTCGTTCATGGACCGCGAGAACAGCGCTCTTCATTCGTCCAACTGGCGGATGGGCAGACTGCTACGTGACTCGGGTGTCAAGGTCTTCCAGATCGAGACCACCATGAACAACGACGTCTTTGGTACCTCCGGGCCCATGAGCGTGCTCCAGAAGCGCGAATGGGAGTGGAACGCCAAGGACCGGATGACGTTCCTCACCATGCAGAAGAGCCTCGAGCGGATGCCGACGCGCACCAAGCGGAAGATCTTCCACTCGTGGCTTGCTCCGCATGACATCACATCGGTACAGGCCGGCGAGGTAGAGGCCGTTCACGAGATCACCACCGCCAACGTGTACAAACAGCACCTGGTTCCAGTGGAAGGCCAGACCGACATCCTGACCTTCGGGCTTCCCTACATCAGCCCGTACAACGTGAACTCGATCATGAACCCGATTCTGGTCATGTGCCTCGGCCTCGGCTATTTCTTCAATCTGTAC
>CAYQFM010000145.1:0-1959 GCA_964416735.1 uncultured Iamiaceae bacterium
TTCCTGCGTACGCTCAGCTTCGATGCGACTGCGGCTGGAAGCCCGTTCTCGTCCACCTCGAGTCGCCCCGGAGCGACCCCATTTGCAGAAAGGACCTCAGCGGCCTTGGTGGAAGGTGCCAGAACCAGATCTGCCGACTCGAGCAGCGTGGCGAGCATCGAGGACCGGTGATTGCGTTGAGGCTCTCCGCACTGGCACGGGCAGGCCCCGGCATTCTGTACGAGACAACACGGATTGTAGTCGGGGTCCACGAGGAATTGTCGGGTGCAGAGCCACCAGAAGTCGTGCATCGTCACGACGACTCTGGCCCCGGCGCTCTTTGCCACCGGCAGCAGGCCCGCACCAAGAGACTGGAGTGAGTGGAAGTGGACGATGTCGGGGGTGAACTCGGCGAGGTATTGTCGAAATGCCTGGGCGACACCGAGGTTGTACCAGTTCCGTTCGTTCTCCCAACCGATCCATTCGCCCGATGCGATCCACTGCACCGGCATTCCCGTGGGGTCCGGTTCGTTCCAGGTGTCCAATGGTCTGCGGTTTCCCAGCCAACCGGCGAAGACACGGACGTCGTGACCGAGGTCGCGGAGGCCATGGGCAATACGTTGCGGCTGAAGGGTCCCTCCGCTCACGAAGTTGGGCGGGTAGTGGGCGGAGACGACGGTTACACGCATGTGATCCCCAAGGCTATGACGACCGCTCGATGGTCGTCAGATCTTGCTTCAAGAATCCCAGTCCGTCCCCGATGAGATGCGCTGCATGGTGTGTAATGGTGCAGACAGGCTGTGGTGCTCTACAACATGTGGAGAACGACAGCCGTCGATGTCCAAACGCCACTTCCTTCGGAGGCCCCCGCCCGCATGCGCGTCGTATCTGAGTTGGTCGAGTCACGTGACCTGCTGGCCAACCTCACCCTTCGGGAACTGCGCGGAAAGTACAAGCGGTCTGTCCTGGGCTGGACATGGTCGATGCTCAACCCACTGGCCACCATGGCCATCTTTTCCGTCGTCTTCAAGGTCTTCCTGAAGATCCAGATTCCGGACGGAAATCCGAGTGGTTTGAACAACTTCCCCGCCTACCTGCTCTGCGGGTTGTTGCCATGGAACTTCCTTGCAAACGGAATGAACGGCTCCATGGGAACCCTGCTGGGTAATGCCGGTCTGATCAAGAAGGTCTATTTCCCTCGCCAGATCCTTGTTCTGGCTACTGTGACTTCGCTCGGGGTCGACTTCTTGATCGAGGTGGCGGTACTCGCCGTATTCCTTCTGATCTTGGGCAACATGGTTCTGCCATGGCTCATCCCGGCCGTTGTGTTGATGGTGATCCTCGCCGGATTTGTCATAGGAATCGGCCTGATCGTCTCGGTCGTCAACGTCTACTTCCGGGATCTCCAGTATCTGGTCGGGATCGGCCTTCAGTTCTGGTTCTACGCGACCCCGATCGTTTACCCGATCACCCTCGTGCCCGAGTCCCGGGTCGTCGGCGGTTGGGACATTCCGGTTCGGAAGATCTATTCACTGAATCCGATGGTCAAGTTCGTGGAGGGTTTCAGGGACGTCTTCTATGACCTGCGTATGCCGTCGTTGGCAAGTGTGGCGTACATGTTTGCCTGCTCGGTCGTGGTGCTGGTGGTCGGAACCATCGTGTTCCGACGCTTCGAACCCAGGCTTGCGGAGGAACTCTGATGGTCTCGGCCATTTCTGTCGACGGGGTGTCCAAGAAGTTCCGTCTCTATCACGACCGTAACCAGTCCTTGAAGAGCGCCGTGCTGCGGGGTAGGCGGGCCCGCTACGAGGAATTCATGGCGCTCGATGGGGTTTCGTTCGAGGTGGAAGCGGGCAGCACGTTCGGGCTGATCGGTGAAAACGGATCCGGCAAGTCGACGATGCTCAAGTGCATGGCCAAGATCCTCCGGCCTGACACGGGTTCCATTCGTGTCGACGGCAAGGTGTCGGCTCTGCTGGA
>CAYQFM010000145.1:1969-5735 GCA_964416735.1 uncultured Iamiaceae bacterium
CGGGGAAAGAGAACATCTACCTGAACGGCACGATCCTCGGTCTGGCTGCAAAGGACATCGATCGAAAGTATGAGGAGATTGTCGAGTTTGCCGGCCTGGAGCGGTTCATCGACACGCCGGTGAAGAACTACTCGTCGGGCATGTACGTGCGGTTGGGCTTCTCGGTTGCGATCAACGTGGACCCCGATGTGCTGCTCGTCGATGAAGTCTTGGCTGTGGGTGATGAGCAGTTTCAACGACGGTGCAACGAGAAGTTCGCCGACATGCGCAAGGCGGACAAGACCATCGTCGTTGTCTCCCACGGTCTCGGCCTCATGCGCAACATCTGCGACAACGTGGCCTGGTTCGAGCACGGGAATCTCCGCGAGATCGGAAATGCCGGTGATGTCATCGACAAGTACGTCGCCGAAGTTCAGACGGATCGCCAGGAGGACGAAGGCTCGAGTGCCCGGTGGGGCTCCGGTGAGGCACGGATCGAGGACGTGGAACTGCTGGATGCGACGGGCGATGGGAACACCCGGTTCAACACCGGGCAACCGTTCACGATACGTATTCACTACAACGCCACCGAGCGAATCGAGCGCCCCGTCTTCGGCCTTGCTATTTACACCTTGGATGGGTTTCTGGTGACGGGGCCCAATACCCGCGACGGCAAACTCGACATCGAGGCAATCGAAGGCCGGGGTCACGTGGACCTGGCGGTGGATCGATTGCTCCTGCTTCCCGGGACCTACGACATCTCTGCCTCGCTGTATGACCACGCCATCGTGCATCCCTTCGATTTTCGACAGCGTTTCCTCCGTTTCGACATGGACCCGGGAATACCGCACGAGGAGCGCGGTGGCATCGTCTCCCTGGGGGGGAAGTGGCAAGCTCCGGTGCGGGATCGATGACGACCACTCGGATGACCGACCGCAATATGTTCCGTTGCACAGAACTAGCGGTGCTCGTCGATGCTTCCGCCGGTATCGAGGGGGCGTTGGCAACGACTGCGGTGCTGGATCAACTGATTTACGACGGCCGACGTATCGAATATGCCCGGGTCGAAAGTGCGGACGCCCAGGCATGGACTAGCGCCTTGCGTCGGATGCGATCCGAGTTCGTCGCTGTTGTCGATGCCGGATTGCTGCCGGATTCCGATTGGGTTTCGGCGGCAATCGACGTCTTCGAGCGCAATGCCGGTGCTGATGCCGTGGCGGCGAACGTGGTTGATGCGGAGACCGGCGTTGTCTTTGACCGACCCGCGGGTCTTGCATTCACCGGCCATCTCCTGCCGGCGGTTCAGCCACCGGCCGTGAATGGTCGCACGATGGTCCTGGGTCGTTGTTGGGTGGCGCGACGAGACAGCCTTCTGTCCGCTGGCGGCTTCGACCCCTTCACCTCGATGCCCGCCGGATTTGTGGACCTGGCATGGCGCTTCTGGTTGACGGGGAAGGGGGTCGAGTTCGATCCCGACTTCACGATCGCCGGTGTGCCGGAGGTGTGCCGAGATCACGATGTCCAATCCGCGAGCGGCGCAGAGCGCGACGCAATGGTGACGATCTTCCGGAATTACGACGAACGGAACCTGCATGTAGCGATGCGTGCCGCCAGATCGCTAGTGATGCAGCGCATGGCGAGCATCAGCGGTGTCACCGCTGACCATCTCCGTGCCCTGCTGGACGACTTCGAGACGGTGCGGGTGGTGATGGCTGAGCAACGTCGATACCGTCAGGCGTCGCGCATGAGACCAGATGCCGAGATTGTCAGAGTGTTCGGGAACCCTCTGACGCCTGACGACGAGGCTCACGAATTCGTTGCCGCTCATCATGTTGCCGTCGATGCAATGGGCACCGATCATGTCTTTGCGGGGCGTCACAGGGTCGTGGTGGTTACGGCCGACACTCTCGGGGCCAAGATGGCGGGTCCGGGCATCCGGGCGCTGCGGATTGCCGAGTCTCTGGCCGGCAACCACGACGTGCGCCTTGCAAGTACGACGGCAGCCGACCTCGACGGAGTCGGTGTCGATGTCTCTGTCGTTGATCCACGAGGCCTGGCAGCGCTGGTCGAGTGGAGTGACATCGTCGTCTTCCAGGGTTGGGTGTTCTCGGGCAATCCGGCACTCCGTCGGCCCGACCGCATCTTCCTTGTAGATGTCTATGATCCGATGCACCTGGAGCAACTCGAACAAGCGCGTGATCTGACCGAGATCGGCCGTCTGGTAGCCGTGCGAAGCGCCACCGCTGTCCTCAGTGAGCAGTTGGTTCGCGGCGATTCGTTCTTTTGTGCCAGCGGTAAGCAGCGAGATTTCTGGCTCGGCCAGATGGCGGCGTTGGGTCGTATCAACCCGGCCGTCTACGACGATGATCCGTCTCTGGACACCCTCATCACCGAGGTGCCGTTCGGGATCTCGGACGATCCGCCGGTTCGGACACGTGCCGCACTCAAGGGAGTGGTTCCCGGAATCGGTGAGGACGATGGGGTCATTCTCGGGGGGGGTGGGGTCTACAACTGGTTCGACCCTCTGACGCTCATACGTGCGGTAGATGTTCTGCGTACACGCTGTGACGATGTCCGACTGGTGTTTCTGGGGATGAAACATCCGAACCCGGATATACCAGAGATGCGGATGGCAGTGGAGACCCGACGCCTTGCCGAAGAGTTGGGACTGGTCGGCTCACACGTGTTCTTCAATGAGGAATGGGTCGAGTACACGGATCGTCAGAATTACCTGCTCGATGCGGATGTTGCCGTCACGACGCACTTGCATCATGTGGAGACCGAGTTCTCTTTCAGGACGCGGGTCCTTGACTATTTCTGGGCGGGAATCCCAACGGTGGCCACCTCCGGCGACGCACTTGCGGATCTGATCGATCAGCGTCGACTCGGCCTCACCGTGCCTCCCGGTGATGTCGATGCGCTCACCGAGGCGCTGTTCAGGGTTCTCGAAGATCGGAAACTCCAAGCGGAGGGCCGCGCGAACATCAAAGTCGTGCGGGAATCGTTTCTCTGGTCGAACGTGCTCGCTCCGATCGCACACCGATGCGCGTACCCCAAGCGCGCACCCGATCTGATTGCCGGAGTTGTCGAGCCGGATCCGGCGGTGGACATGGGTGCACAGCTACTTCAGACGGGCATTGCGAGGGACCTGCGTGTGGCGTACCGCCATCTGCGTGATGAAGGTCCGATGGTCGTTCTGGAGAAGGTCCAGAACCGCCTCCTACGCCAATTCAGCCTCGGGAGCGGCTGAGCTCGCGCATCTTGAGCGCCGATGGAAACCCGACGATGAAGCTCTGAAGGGCCCACTTGGCAGCAGCGTCGCCAAATCCGCGGCGCTTGGCCGAGCGGAACGCAAAGATGCCTTCGACGAGATGGATTGCTGTGGCTGCTGTGAGGATGAGACCCACGGTGCGGCGTGAGGGGAGAGGAACCACCTTCTTGAGGCGGTCGTATGCCTTCTCGCTGGATACGAGGACGACAAGCAGCAGCATCCCGCCGTCGAGCAGGGCGAACCATGCCAGATTGGGGACTGCGAATGTGCGTTCAGCGGACCGACGACGTTTCATGTTCACACTGCCTCGATCGGGGACTCGGTTCTGAGAAGCTAGCGATTCTCGTCGCAATACACCAGACATCATGACGAGATTGCATCCAGTACTTTCCTGGCTGCGGTGGTGGGAGTCGTCCGTCCGGCTTCCACGTCGGCTTCAAGGTGGGGGAGAAGTGCTCTGACGCGATCATTGCTGTGCAGGTTGTCGATCATGGAGTCGTGGATCTCGGACCACAT
>CAYQFM010000146.1:0-5685 GCA_964416735.1 uncultured Iamiaceae bacterium
GATCACCGGTGACTTCGGAATCATTCAGATCGATGATGGCGGACGCTTGGAAGCCATCCAGAAAGGGGTCCAGATTGCTCAGGCGGCCATGTGGGCGCTGATCATTCTCACCGCAATCCTCACGCTCGGCGCACTGGCATTGTCGAGACAACGCAGGCGTACCCTGCTGCAGCTCATGGGTGGGCTCATCGTTGGCATGGTCATTGTTCGCCGTGGAGCCATGTTGGCAAACCGCGAGGCACTCGCGATGATCGTCGACCCAACCGTCAAGGCAGCTGGTGCGTCGGTTATTCGCCAGTTCACAAATCCCCTTGTGAATACGGCTACAGCCATGCTCTGGACCTTCGTCGCAATTGCGGCAGTCACCCTCATCACCGGGCCATACAAATGGGCAGCGGACCTGCGGCCTCGAATTGCAACGGTTAGCGCAACTGCTGTGGGCACCGTGCGTCAGGCTGGTTCACGGGTGACCGACGAGGCGACTCTGGCATGGATGCGGGCCAACTCCGGTGCGCTCCAGATCGCCGGGGTGGCGGTTTTTGTGATCCTGCTGATCTTCACGAACCTGGGTTGGTTCGGAACCGGCGTGTTGCTGGCCATGTTCGCTGCATTCGAAGGTGCGGTCTGGTGGCTCGGAGAATCGGCAAAACGCGCACCTCTACAAACACACACACTCACACAAACATCACCGGAGCAAGAGTGAAATCCAAGGCAACCTCGCTACTTCTCGTCGCAATCCTGCCCGTCCTGTTGGTTGCGGCTGCGTGTGGAAAGACCGGTGACTCCGCTTCAACAACACCGAGGACCATTGAGACGACAACCACCACGGAACCGGCTACCACCACCACCGCACCGTCCACCATTGGCGAGACGGGTGAGACAGTCATGATCACGCCGTATTTCATCCGGGACGGAAAGATCATCGCCGGACAACAGCGAGCCATCGAGGGGCCCACCGTTGGATTGGAATCAATGAACGCTCTCATTGCAGGCACCAATGATCTTGAAGCCCAGTTGGGTCTTGTCACCGGAATTGCAAAGAACGTGAAGGTCACCACCATCACGGTCTCGGACGGGGTGGCCACCATCGACCTGAACCGACCCTTCGAGACTGCAAACACCCGACCCCAGGTTGCCCAGGTGGTCTTTACGCTTACGCAGTTCGAATCGGTGGATGCGGTGAAGTTCCTCATCGACGGTCAGCCGAACGGCGCAACCGGGGTCATGCCCATCAGCCGCGCCGACCTGGAGGACGTGACGCCTGCGGTTCTCGTCGACTCACCCACCCCAGGGGCGACCGTCGGGCCCAAGTTCGCATTCACGGGCAGCGCCAACACATTCGAGGCCAATGTTCCATGGAACGTGGTGGACCAGAGCGGTACCGTGATTGCACAGGGTGCAGCAACGGCAACGTCAGGCAACGGAGTGCGTGGTGACTTCACTGCCACCATCGACCTCGGCACCTACCGGGGCGCTGCCGAGTTGGTCACCTGGGTGGACAACATGGAATCCGGTGGTCGTGAACAGGAAATTCGCATTCCGCTCGAAATATCGAGCTGACATTTTCAAGCTCACGTTCTCAAGCAGATTTACTGTACGCGGCAGCCACTGGAGATTCGCCGCCACTGGAGATTCGCAGTCACCAGAGATCCGCCGTTACTCGAGGTTCTCCACAAACGCTTCGAGTTGACGCAGGTTCCGGCATTCAAACACCCCGTCGAGGTGCCGGGAATACTCCCCCAAAATCGAGTCCCCAGTGTCCCAATATGAACGCGGTTCAGGGTTGAGCCAATAGACGTGGCGCGCCCTAGCGGCAATTTCCCCCAGCACCCAACTCTGTGACTGGTGGTAGTTGTTTCTGGCATCGCCCAAGATCAGCACCGTGGTCTTGGGTCCGATCTCACGACCCCACCTGTTCCAGAAGTCCTCGAATGCGTGGCCGTAATTGCTGTGACCGTCCACCCACACGACATCGGCCTCGGTGTTCACCCTGTAGATCGCCTCGGCGATGTCATCGGACGCCTCGAAGAACCGTGTCACCTCGTCGACTCCGTCGATGAAGACGAACGCCCGCACACGCGAGAACTGACTGGATATCGCGTAGACCAGGTGCAACGTAAAGCGGGCGAAAGCCGCAACCGAGCCCGAGATGTCCGCTATCACGAAGATCTCCGGTTTGGTCGGCCTGGGGTGGCGGAACTTCGGCTCTGCGGGGACGCCTCCGTAGCTGAGCGAGTGCCGCACCGTGCGGCGAAAGTCCAACGCACCACGCCGTCCGTGGCGCCGCTTACGGGCCAGACGTACCGCAAGCTTGCGAGTGAGCGGATAAATCGCACGTCGCAGCTTGTTCATCTCATCATGCGACGCGTGCATGAAATCGATGTCTTCGGGCAGCGGCTGGCGAATGGTCTTGGCCATCGCGTCCACTCCCCTGTCGGCCACAAGACGGCGACGGATCTCGGCCTCGATCTCCTTTTTCAGCTGATCTATCCGCGCTTCGATCTCGTCACGTTCCAGACGCTGTTCAAGGGCACTGAGCGGCACCGGCGACCCCTGAAGGGCCTTTTCCAACAGGTCGCCGAGCACAGCGTCGAGGTCCAAGTTCCGCAGCGTCCGGTAGAGGTAATACGTGCCGCCCACCGGTCGCCCAGGCTCCATCCCGGCAAAGCGCGTCACCGCCTCACGGGCCAACGCACGCAGCATTGCCTCGTCGCCTGATTCCAAGGCTCGACGCATCAATTCGTCGAGCGCACCGGAAGAAAGCTGCTCACCAGAACCGTCTCCCTCGCTCGCGGTGCTTTCCTCGCGACGACCTGCACCCGATCCCACCACAAACTCGGGCCCACGGAGTGAGAAAAAGACCTCGAACACGGTCTCGAAGGTGCGCATGTGCGCTTCGGTCTTGACCAACGTCGTGGCCAGGGCCCACTTGAACGACTCACGGTCGCCCAACGGCACATGGCGGGTTGCCTCCATTGCGTCGATCGCCTCGGTCAGGCTCACGGGCAGGCCCGCTGTGCGAAGCTCGGCGATAAACCCATTGAGGAGGTCGACAATCGCCTCGCCACTACGCATCCACGGAGCGGCGTCGGTTGCATCGGCATCAGGCATGTCGGCGTAGGTCACTCGTGGATCCGTCGCTCGGTGATCAGTCGCTCCGTGATCAGTCGCTCGTGCATCTATCAACCCGCGGCCGATGGGTTGGCCGCCAGATCCTTAAGGGCCTTGGTGATATCGTTCGAATACTTGAGCAAAATGTTGATCGTGTTCGCTGTGTCCTCGTCGGTGACGTGGTCGATCCCCAACAGCACCAGCGTGCGCGCCCAGTCGAGTGTCTCGGAGACCGACGGCGCCTTCTTCAATTCGAGTTGCCGTATCGACCGCACGATGCGCGCAACCTGCTCGGCGAGGTTCTCGGTGATGTCGGGAACCCTGGCGAGGATGATCTCCTTTTCACGCTGGGCATCCGGGTAGTCGATGTGCAGAAACAGGCACCGACGCTTGAGCGCTTCAGAGAGTTCCCTCGTGTTGTTCGAAGTCAGGAACACGAGCGGGATCTGCTTTGCCTCGATCGTCCCCAACTCGGGAATCGACACCTGATATTCGGAGAGCACCTCCAACAACAACGCCTCGGTCTCGACCTCGACCCGGTCCACCTCGTCGATCAACAACACCACGGGGTCGTCGGCCCGGATCGCCTCGAGCAACGGGCGGGTCAGCAGGAACTCGTCCGAGAAGATGTCGGTTTCGATGTCGTCCCACGTCACCTCGGCATTGCGCTCCGCTTGAATACGTAGCAACTGCTTCTTGTAGTTCCACTCGTAGAGCGCCTTGGATTCATCGAGACCCTCGTAGCACTGAAGGCGGATGAGCCGTGCACCTATGCCTTGCGCAATGGACTTGGCAAGTTGCGTCTTTCCCGTGCCGGCCGGTCCCTCCACGAGGACGGGTTTCGCCAGGCGATCAGCAAGGAATACCGCCCCCGCAATCGAGTCATCGGCCAGGTAGTCGGTCTTCAACAACAACTGGCGGACATCTGCGGGGGATTCAAAACGGTGACTCATCTCCTCAGCCTACGGAACCGTCACGCACCTGTTCACCGTCGGACCCCACTGGTACCCTCATTTCATGGGTGACTCAAACGTCGACATCAGGGGTGGACGGGGAGTCACGGCCACAAACTGGGCACTGGGCATCGCTGTGGCATGGAGTGCGGCCCTTATCGTCTCCGCATTCGTCGCCCCCTGGGGCACATCCGTAACCGCCACGGTCACAGGCGGAGATCAGGCAACTGAAACGGTCGTTACGACGACATCCACGCTGGTCGGCCATGAGGGTCTCGGCGTGCTGATCCCGGTGTCGATCCCGCTCGTTTTCTCGCTCGGGTGCACTTGGGCGCTGCTCCGCTACCGTCGCTCCCCCAGCCGCACACTCGGGCGCTTTGCATGGGTCCTCGCTGCCAGCATGGCTCTGTTTGCCGTGCTGGCGCTCATGTCCATCGGGATCTTCATCGTTCCGACAACGATCGCTCTCATGGTTGCGTGCGCCAAGGGAGCACCGATGAAGGCCCCCAAGGGGTCGCCGTTCAGCAACTCGGAAGGGCGCTGAGCGTTCCCCGGATCTGTCCGTCACCACGCACGATGTACTTGGCCGTTGTCAGCTCACGCAGCCCCATTGGTCCACGTGCGTGGAGCTTCTGGGTGGAGATACCGATCTCGGCGCCGAAGCCGAACTCCTCCCCGTCAACAAACCGGGTCGACGCGTTTACCAGCACCGCCGCCGCGTCGACTTCACGAGTGAAACGATCCGCCGCGGTGACTGCACCCGTCACAATCGCTTCACTGTGACCCGAGCCGTAACGCGCAATGTGGTCAATCGCTTCGTCGATCGAATCGACCACCCGTACCGCCAGTCGCATCGCAAGGAACTCGGTTCCCCAGTCGTCTTCGCCCGCTGGAGACGCCCCATCGACTAGGGCACGGGTTCGCTCGTCACCCAACAGATCCACTCCTTGCATGGCTCCCGCGATCAAAGGCAGGAACTCATCCGCCACAGCCGAGTGGACGAGGAGCTTCTCGGCCGCATTACACACTGATGGACGCTGCATCTTGGCATTGGTGACGATGGCCAGCGCCATGTCCAGATCGGCTGCTTCGTCGACGTAGACGTGGCAGTTACCGTCACCGTCGATCACATAGGGCACGGTCGCATTCTCGAGAATCGACTGGATGAGCGACGGACCTCCGCGTGGAATCAGACAATCGACCGACTCACGTTGACGCATGAACTCGACTGCCGCTTCGCGGCTGGTGTCCTCGACCAACACAAGCGAATCCTTTGGCAGGCCCGCCGCGGCAAACGCCTCACGCAACACGCCCGCAATGGCGATGTTGGAGCTGATCGCCCCCGATGATCCACGCAGGAACGCAGCGTTGCCCGACTTGATGCACAGCGCCGCTGCGTCGCTCGTCACGTTCGGACGGTTCTCGTAGATGATCGCAACCACGCCCAGTGGCACCCGCACCCGCTCGATGCGAAGCCCGTTGGGACGCACCCAACCGTCGAGCACCTCGCCCACCGGGTCTGGCAAAGACGCCACCTGACGCAAGCCGTTCGCCATCGATTCGATACGGTCGACATCCAGGCGAAGTCTGTCCACAACCGTAGGCGAGACCCCGTCAGCCT
>CAYQFM010000147.1:0-331 GCA_964416735.1 uncultured Iamiaceae bacterium
CTGCTTGCCCGCCCATATTGGCCAGGAGGTCACCGAGGCGGTCATCGAAGGGCCACGTAGCCGGGTATGGAAACAGGCGGAGAACAGGATGCATGCGGCCCGAGGGTTGCTCGATTGGATCATGGAGCAGACGAATCTCCTGGAGCAGATAAATGGCCGGTAAGACACAACGTCAACACATGGTGGCAAAGCTCATCGAGAACACGGCCATTACCAGCCAGACCCAACTTGTGGAGTTGCTGGCCGCCGAGGGGCTCAGCGCCACGCAGGCCACCGTGTCACGGGATCTCGACGACCTGGGAGCCATAAAGATCCGGGTACCCGGTGGCGA
>CAYQFM010000147.1:352-3857 GCA_964416735.1 uncultured Iamiaceae bacterium
GCTTATGCAATACCGGAGCTTCCCAAGGCGCAGATCGCACCGGAGGACCATCTCCGCAGGGTCTGCGGCGACTGGGTCGTGGAGGTTGACTATTCCGGAAACATGGTGGTTGTCCGCACGCCTCCGGGCTCCGCACACGTGGTTGCTTCGGCGCTGGACAGGGCAGGCCTCGCCGACATACTCGGCACGGTAGCGGGGGACGACACCATTTTGGTGGTGGTGGCGCAAGGTGTGACCGGGGCTGAAATGGCCACGCGTCTGAGCGATCTTGCGGGTTTGTGAAATCGATTTGAGTATGAAGCATCCGAATGCTCGACCCGGGTTTGGATGTCTAACAACGGTTGCAATATCAACCAGTCAGCAATATCAACCAATCAGCCATGCACAGACATGGGAAGCGATGTAGTTAGCGATATGGGTAGCAGGGAGGCAGTGATGGCAAAACGAGTGGTTCTCGCCTACAGCGGAGGGCTCGATACCTCGGTGGCTGTGCGTTGGATGATCGAGCACTACGGCGTCGAAGTGATTGCTGTTGCCTGTGATGTTGGCCAGGGAGGCGACTGGGAAGCAGTGAAGGAGCGGGCAAAGGCTGCGGGTGCAATCGAAGCGATTGTTGTCGACTGTCGCGATGAATTTGCACGCGAGTACGTTGCACCGGCGTTGAGGGCGAATGCCCTGTACGAGGGCAAGTACCCGTTGGTCTCGGCGCTCTCACGCCCGGTCATCGTGGCGCATCTTGTTCGCGTGGCCAGGGAGTTTGGAGCAGACGCTGTTGCCCACGGTTGTACCGGCAAGGGCAATGATCAGGTCCGCTTCGAAGTGTCCACCGCTTCGATTGCACCCGACCTCGAGATTCTCGCACCCGTGCGTGTCTGGGGCATGACGCGTGAAGAGTCGATCGACTACGCCGAGCAGCATGGAATCCCGCTCACCGCTTCCAAAGAGAAGCTGTACTCCATCGACGACAATCTGTGGGGTCGTGCTATTGAGTGCGGCGAGATGGAAGACCCCTGGGCACGGCCGCCGGAAGGGGTGTGGTCGATGACCGTCGAAACCGCCACAGAACCCCGTGAATTGGTCCTTACGTTCGAGGCTGGCCTTCCCGTGGCAATCGACGGCGAGCGCAAGCCGTTGCACGAACTGGTCACCGAGATGAACCAGATCGTCGGGTCATACGGTTGGGGTCGCCTGGATATGGTCGAGAACCGCCGTGTCGGCATCAAGAGCCGTGAGACCTACGAAGCCCCGGGTGCTTTGGCGCTGATCTTGGCTCATAGGGATCTGGAGAGCCTCACCCTCGAACGTGAACTACACCACGAGAAGGAACGTCTCGAACCTCGGTACGCCGATCTCGTGTACGACGGCATGTGGTTTTCACCGCTCAAGGAAGCTCTGGATGCGTTCGTCGACTCCAGCCAGCGTTTCGTCACCGGTGAGGTACGCCTACGCCTCGAGCCGGGTAAGTGCTTCGTGGTCGGACGACGTAGCAACTACAGCCTCTACGACTACGACCTGGCGACCTACGACGCGTCGGACAGCTTCAATCATGAAGACTCCGAGGGCTTCGTGCGCCTTTGGGGTCTGGGTCTCAAGACCTGGGCGGCCAGGCAGTCTGCCGACGCAGACAGGTCTGCCAACCCGCCCAAGTCCGCCGGAGCTTGAGATGTCGACGCTCTGGCACGGCCGCTTCGGTGGCGGGCCTGCCGACGAATTGATGGCGTTCACTGTCAGCCTCGAATACGACAAGCGACTGGCCTTCGACGACATCGTGGGGTCACGTGCACACGTGCGTGGCCTCGGGCGTGCCGGCATTCTCGACGACACCCAGGTCGACCGTGTTCTCTCGGCTCTCGATGACGTCGAGGTTGAACTGCAAAATGGTTCATTCGCCTTCGTGGCCAGTGACGAGGACATACATACCGCCATCGAGCGCCGGGTCACAGAACTTGCCGGTGATGACGGAGCGCGCCTGCACACCGGGCGCAGCCGCAACGACCAGGTCGCAACGGCTTTTCGACTCTTCGTGAAACGCGAGTTGGGCGTGGTTGCCGGGCGGATCCTCGCACTGCAGGAGGTTCTGCTCGCCCGTGCGGAGCAGGCGGGTGATCATTACATGCCCGGGTACACGCATCTCCAGCGAGCGCAGCCCGTGTTGTTGGCTCATCACCTCCTGGCCCACGGATGGGCACTCTCGCGTGATATCGACCGCCTGGTCGACACCCGTCGTCGCATGGATGTGTCGCCCCTCGGTGCCGGTGCGCTGGCCGGCTCGTCGCTCGATTTGGACCCGCCCGCAACCGCGGCAGATCTGGGTTTTGCAACGGTTTTCGACAACTCGCTCGACGCTGTGAGCGACCGGGACTTCGTGGCCGAATCGCTGTTCGCCCTTGCCCTGTTGGGCGTGCACCTCTCACGCATCGGTGAAGAAGTGGTGGTCTGGACCACCGACGAGTTCGGTTTCATGCGCCTAGATGATGCCTACGCAACGGGTTCGTCCATGCTCCCACAGAAGAAGAACCCCGATATAGCGGAGTTGGTTCGCGGCCGCTCGGGACGCCTCATCGGCAACCTGACCGGGCTGTTGGCAACGTTGAAGGGCCTTCCACTCGCGTACAACCGCGATCTCCAAGAAGACAAAGAACCGCTCTTCGACAGCATCGATCAGATGAACCTGGCGCTGTCCGCACTGTCAGGTCTGTTTGCTACTTCAAAGTTCAACTTCGAGGCCATGGAGGCGGCGGCGGATACGGGTGGTTCGTCGGCCACCGACTTGGCCGAGTGGCTGGTGAGCCGTGGCACGCCATTTCGTGAGGCGCATGCGATCGTCGGTGCGATCGTGCGCGAGTCGCTTGAAACAGGTGCCGACATGGCGGATCTGGTGGCCGCCAACGCCAAGCTCGGCCCCGAGGCGGTGGGTTTGTTGGATCGTGGTGTGGCGGTGACCAGGCGCACCACACGGGGAGGGGCTGGTCCAACGCCTTTTGCCATGCAACTCGATGCTTTCCGTGAGCGCCTGGCCGCAGACCGCAAACGCCTGGCCGGGGATCTCCGGAACAGGGAACATCCGGGGTGATCCTCGGACGGGGCTTCTACGAGCGTGACAGTCGTGAGTTGGCGCCCGAGCTTCTGAACAAGGTCATCCGACTCGACTCAAGTGATGGAGCAGGTCGCGTTCGTACAGGTCGCATAGTCGAGGTCGAGGCCTACGCCGGCGAAGAAGACCCTGGCAGTCACGCATACCGGGGCATGACAAAGCGCAACGCCACCATGTTCGGTCCCGCCGGTCACCTGTACGTCTACTTCACCTACGGGATGCACTGGTGTGCCAACGTCGTGTGTGGCGATGAAGGTCGGGCCCGGGCGGTTCTGTTGCGAGCGGTGGAACCGCTCGATGGTCTCGACGCCATGTACGAGGCGCGTGGCCACACCGCCAGACGTGAC
Organism: uncultured Iamiaceae bacterium; assembly: GCA_964416735.1. Classification (GTDB taxonomy): domain Bacteria; phylum Actinomycetota; class Acidimicrobiia; order Acidimicrobiales; family Acidimicrobilacustridaceae; genus CAYQFM01. The sequence continues at coordinate 3,794 of CAYQFM010000147.1, forward strand.
CGTGACCTGTGCAGCGGCCCCGCCAAGCTGTGTAGGGCATTCGGTATCGACGGTGGTTTTGACG
>CAYQFM010000147.1:3867-5669 GCA_964416735.1 uncultured Iamiaceae bacterium
CGGGGCGGATCTGGTTACGGCCAGCCACGGCCTCACCATCATCGACGATGGGACCGAACCGCCGTCTGACCCGATGACAGGCCCTCGAATCGGGGTACACGCCACTCCGGAGATCGAGTGGCGCTGGTTCCTACGTGACGATCCCAACGTCTCCGTGCGAAAGTACCGACCGTGAAGACGATTCTGGATGACCTCGAGGCACGAAACCTGATCCATGACAGCACCGACATGGATGCCCTCTCGGGGCGTCTGGCCGCTGGTCCGGTCACCCTCTACTGCGGGTTCGACCCCACTGCGGACAGCCTTCATGTCGGCCACCTCGTGCCCCTGTTGCTTCTTCGTAGGTTCCAGACCTTCGGTCACAGGCCCATTGCTCTGGCCGGTGGCGCCACGGGCATGATCGGCGATCCCAGCGGGCGTTCCGCCGAGCGCAACCTCCTCGATGATGAAGCGCTGGATCACAACAGGGCCGCAATCTCCGCTCAGCTTGAACGCCTGCTTGACTTCACGCCCGGTGCGAACCAGGCGCGCCTCGTCGACAACAGGGACTGGACCGCATCGCTCACCGCTCTCGAGTTCCTTCGTGACATTGGTAAGCACGTGACGGTGAACGCCATGCTCGCCAAGGAGTCCGTGCGTGCACGGGTGCAGAGTGAGTCCGGTATTTCATATACCGAGTTCAGCTACATGCTCCTTCAGGCCAACGATTACCGGTGGCTGAATGAAAATATGGACTGTGAACTACAGGCCGGGGGTTCAGACCAGTGGGGAAACATCACTGCCGGCATCGATCTGATCCGACGGGTTCGAGGTGCTCACGTCCACGGTCTGACCGTTCCGCTCATCACGCGCTCCGACGGTGCCAAGTTCGGCAAGACCGCCGACGGAGCAGTATGGCTCAGCGCAGAGCGCACTTCGCCGTACGCCTTCTACCAGTACTTCATCAACACTGACGACCGTGACGTGGAGCGCTTCCTACTGCAACTCACCATGTTGGGCGTCGATGAGATCGCAAAGACCATCGAGGAGCATCGTGTTGCGCCTGAGGCCCGTTTGGCCCAACGGGTGTTAGCCCATGAGGTGACCTGCATGATCCACGGTGATGAAGCCGCCAATGATGCGCGTGCTTCATCGAGCGGTTTCACCCGCAAGGCCGATGAACTCTCCGAATCCGATCTCGCCGCCCTGGTGGATTCCATTCCCACCACCAGGATCCACGCAGCGGAGATCGGTGTGCTCACCGTCGTCGACGCCCTGGTGCGTGCCACTCTGGCCGATTCGAAGGGTGCTGCCCGCCGTCTGATCGCCCAGGGTGGCGTAAAGATCGACGGAAAACCGGTTGCGCAAGACCGTCCGATAGGCCAAGATGATCTCCTACACAAGAGGTTCGTGCTGGTCACGAAGGGCAAAAAAGCCCGCCATCTCCTGGTCGTAGAGGGTTCCTGACAAATGTCACACCCCGAGAGGCGAAAAAACCACCCTCTCGAATTGGAACCGCCGGAACGACCTGTTACATTGTCCCTCTGCCCGGAGCAAGGGTGGCCAGCGCAAGCGCCCGCCTCCCACTCCGACAAGCGCTCTTTGAAAACGGAATAGAGGACGGAACATGCCAGTGCGGGCGACCACTTCGGTGGTTGTCATACACAGTACAAAGCACCTCACTTCGGTGGGGTGTGCCAGTCAGCCGAGGGGTAGCCACCCCGGAGCTGGCTCTCCACGATCGAAGGACTACTTCGGTAGTTCGAGAGATCTCGACGGAGAGTTTGATCCTGGCTCAGGACGAACGCTGGCGGCGTGCCTAA
>CAYQFM010000148.1:0-5659 GCA_964416735.1 uncultured Iamiaceae bacterium
AAGCACTCAATGCGAAGAACGCGGACGATGTCACCTACGACGTCGTGACCGACTACCACGAACTGATGAGGCTCGTCAGTTCGTAACCGGTACCGCGCTAGTGTCCGAAATCAGGTCCGGAATTCCGTTATCTTGGGTTACCAACGGAACGGCCAAGGCGATTGCAATCGCCGCGATCCAGCGGCATGTCTGTGAGTTGATCAGCCGAGGAGTTGGGCCCACTGATCCAGCACAGGCAGAACCTCGTTGGCCGGTGCCGACGGAAGTCTGAAGACGCACTCGTCAACGCCGAGCGACCGGAAATGGTCGAGTTTGCCGGGAGTGGGGATCGAGCCAAACGGAATTACTTCGAGTTCTGCTGGGTCTCGTCCACCAGCTTCGGCGGCAGCATGCAACCGTGGAATTGCCTTATCGAGTCCGGAGCCTCCGATGGGAATCCAACCGTTTGCATACTCGACGATTTGGGCAAAGAGCTTGGGGCCACCGTCACCGCCCAAGAGCAGTGGCGGATGGGGTTGCTGGGTGGGCTTTGGCCACGACCAACTTGGCGTGATGCGGACATGTTCGCCGTCGAATGAACCGACATCGCCGTGCCAAAGCGAGGTCATCGCCAAGATGTGCTCACGTGTGATGTCACGACGCTCGCCCATTGAAACGCCGTGATTTGCCATCTCGTCTTCGTTCCAGCCGAACCCGATACCCAGCGAGACGCGCCCCGCTGAGATCATGTCCAAGGTGGCAATTGCCTTGGCGGTCACGATTGGTTCGCGTTGCGCGGCCAGCATGATTCCTGTGCCCAATCGGATTGTTTCCGTGACAGATGCGACGGCACCCAACGCGACCAGGGGATCCAGTGTGCGCCGGTATTCCTCGGCAAGCACCTCGTCGCCGGTGGGAGGGGGAGTGATGCGGCTGGTCGGAATGTGGGTGTGTTCAGGTAACCAGATCGAATCGAAGCCACGCTGCTCTGCTTCGACGGCCAACCGCACAATGTCCATCGAGTTGTCGGTGGCGAAGACCGTGACCCCCATGCGCACGTGCCGAGGGTACTTCACTGCGTCCCAATGCATTCACGGTGGTCCTCGAACGTTCGCTGTCACAGCAGTCATTCATGATCGGACACATGCCCTGGCATGACCATCCCGAACGACCACATCAGCTGACGAACCTGATGTGTGTATAATTAGGCGTATGCCAAGGATGCAGGTGTACCTGCCCGATGACCTGTACAACCAGCTCAAGGAGCGCCGCCTGCCCGCGTCGGAGCTTCTCCAAGAAGCGGTTCGTGCGGAGCTGCGACGCCAGTCGCTCCTCGATGCGACCGATGTTTACCTGACCGAGCTGATCGATGAGGTGGGTGAACCCACACCGGACGATGTCGCTCGGGCTGAGGCGATTGCTCGGAGGCTCAGGGGCCGAGCGACCGATCGTGCCAGCTGAACCGTGTTGGTCCTCGACAGTGGAGCGGTGACGAGGCTCGCGCGCCGAGATCGACAGACGGCTGCGATCATCGCCGTCCTGCGACGCGACGGCCTGTGGCCTCCGGTCGTGCCATCCGTCGTCTTAGTCGAGTCGGTTACCGGACGGCCTGGTCCGGACGCGAACACGAACCGCCTTCTGAAGACCTGTGACATCGTCACGGAGGTCCCCGAGCGGACCGCCCGACGCGCGGCCCGTCTGCGGTTCCTTGCCAAGCAGGGATCAGCAGTCGACGCACTGGTGATCGCATTTGCTGAACCCGGCGGCCTGGTGCTCACCGGCGACCCCGGCGATCTCCGAGCACTTGCTGGGCACAGCGAGCAGGTGAGGGTGGAGGACTTCTGACCCACCCCCGGCCAGGCCACGCAACTTCGACACAGGTGGCCGCATTACCGATTGGGCCGCCAACGTGTTTCTCCATGAACTACTGCCCAAGAATCCAATGGCGGAGGCCGACGCCGCATAGACCACGTCGGCGAATGTGACGATTGTGGCGATCTCGGGCAATATCGCGGACATGACTGGAATCTGTGAAGGACGTGTTGTGATCGTTACCGGCTCGGGCCGTGGTCTGGGTCGCGCTCACGCGCTCGAGTTCGCCCGACAGGGAGCAAAGGTTGTTGTCAACGACCTGGGTGCCGAACTGGACGGCAGCGGTGGATCGACAGGTCCGGCCGGCGAGGTGGTCAACGAGATCCGTGCCATGGGTGGCGAAGCCGTGGCAAATGGTGCCGATATCGCCGATTGGGCCCAGGCCGAACAACTCATTGCCCAGGCGGTTGATACCTTCGGCCGCCTCGACGTGCTGGTGAACAACGCCGGTTTCCTAAGGGACCGCATGCTCGCAAACACGTCTGAAGAGGAATGGGATGCCGTGATGCGGGTGCATCTCAAAGGCCACTTCGCCCCGGCGCGACATGCCATTGCGCATTGGCGCGAACGTTCCAAGGCAGGCGAAGAGGTCAATGGTCGGATTATCAACACTTCGTCAGGTGCGGGGATCATGGGGTCGGTTGGCCAGGGCAACTACTCCGCGGCCAAGGCGGGAATTGCGACGCTGACGTTGGTCCAGGCAGCCGAGTGGGCTCGCTATGGGGTCACCGCCAATGCAATCGCACCCGCCGCACGCACCCGCATGACCGAAGAGGTCTTCGCCCAGACCATGGCGGCACCCGGCGAGGGTGACTTCGATGCCATGGCTCCGGAGAATGTTTCGCCACTGGTCGTGTGGCTCGGCAGCGTTGATTCTGCCGTTGTCACCGGACGGGTCTTCGAGGTGGAAGCGGGCAAGATCTCGATTGCTGATGGGTGGCAGCACGGACCCGAGTTCGACAAGGGCGCGCGCTACGAACCCGCCGAGGTCGGCGCGGTGGTGCGCGATCTTCTTGCAGAGGCCCCGAAGCCCGCGCCCGTCTACGGAGCTAGCTGAACCCAGCTCGTTGGACCCGGCTCAACTCAAACCCGGCTCAGCTCAGACGTTCGATCACCATCGCCATGCCCTGACCGCCGCCCACGCACATCGACTCGAGGCCGATTGTCCCTCCGGTCTCGGTGAGTGAGTGGATCAGGGTTGTCATGATGCGCGCACCGGTCATGCCAAACGGGTGACCGAGTGCGATGGCGCCACCGTTGACATTCAGCTTGTCCATGCTGATTCCCAGTTGCCTAGCGGATGGAACCACCTGAGCAGCGAAGGCCTCGTTGATCTCGACCAGGTCGACATCGGACATCGTCATACCGGCGCGCTCGAGAGCCTGACGGCAGGCCGCAACCGGACCCATGCCCATGATCTCAGGATCGAGAGCACTCACAGCCGACGACACGACGCGCGCCAACGGGGTGATGCCCAATTCGGCCGCTCTGGTGTCGCTCATCACCACCACAGCAGCGGCGCCGTCGTTCAAAGGACAGGCGTTACCGGCGGTCACCCGGCCGTCGGGGCGGAACACGGGCTTGAGAGCAGCGAGCTTCTCGACCGTAGTGCCGGCGCGGATGCCGTCGTCGGTGCTCACGGTGATGGCGTTGCCCTCGGCGTCGACGGTGTCCACCGGGGTTATCTCTTCTGCCCAAAAGCCACGCTCCTGCGCGGCCGATGCCCGTTGTTGGGACATGGCGGCGAACTCGTCCATCTCCTCGCGAGAGACGTTCTCCAACTCGGCCACGTTCTCCGCCGTGTAGCCCATGCCGATGTAGATGTCCGGAAGACCGTCGAACGGTGTCCAGTCTGGCTGTCCGCCCTCGGTCCGCTTCTCCGTGCGGGCCATTGCATCGGCGAAACGTGGGTTCTTCGAGTTCTCCGCACCGTCGGACTTGCCGATTCCGAACCGACTCACGGTCTCTACTCCGGCTGAGATGAACACGTCGCCCTCGCCGGCCTTGATGGCGTGTGCGGCCATTCGAATTGTCTGCAGCGAAGAAGCGCAGTAGCGGTTGACGGTTGTGCCCGGAATGTCGCCGAGCCCCGCGAGGATCGAGACGACACGCGCCATGTTGTAACCGGATTCCCCAGCGGGCTGGGCGCAGCCGAGCATCAGGTCTTCGATCGTCGCCGTGTCGAGCTGGGGAATCTTCGCGAGTGCCGCACCCACGGCAATGGCCGCCAGATCGTCGGGACGGGAGTTCGAGAGCGAACCCTTGTAGGCACGGCCGATGGGTGTGCGGGCTGTTGACACGATCACTGCTTCGGGCATTTCGATCTCCTGGTCCGTTCGTGGGATTCGCCGTGGTCACGACTCGTCCGTCTCGCCGCTTCTGTCTAGCGCGTGGCTGTCACGGTCCCAACTACGCTGTGGCAGTCCTGGGACGACAAAGAGTACGAGGGGGATTGACAGATGCCGATCGGTGTACTCCGGTTTGATATGCGCACTCCGGGCCTGGACCCGACCGAGACCGCGAACCGCTACGCGGACGCGCTCGAAATGGCCGAGTGGGCTGACCAGAAGGGTTTCGGCCTGTGTGTCATCTCGGAACACCACGGCACCGATGACGGTTTTCTCCCCTCACCGCTGGTGTTGGCTGGCGCAATCGGGGCGCGTACCAAGTCGATGATGATCAACATTGCGGCACTGCTTGTGCCTCTTCACGATCCGGTGAGTTTGGCTGAAGCCATTGCTGTGGCCGACCTCATCTGTGCCGGGCGGCTGTCGATCGTGGCTGGTCTCGGTTACCGGCCCGCCGAGTACGAGATGTTCGGCCAGGAGTGGAGCCAGCGCGGCAAACGCTTCGACGAGTGCCTGGAGGTCATGTCCAAGGCATGGACAGGCGAGCCATTCGAGTACGAAGGCCGCACCGTGCGCGTGACGCCCAAGCCGTTCTCGCAGCCGCAACCGATGATCATGATCGGCGGGTCGAGTCCCAAGGCCGCCAAGCGAGCGGCGATGTACGGAATGGGTTTCTTCCCGGCCGTTGCCGATGATGACCTGATTGCGCTGTACCGCAAGGAATGCGAGGCGCTCGGCAAGCAGCCCGGGTACGTGAACAGGCTGCCCGAAGGCCAGCCCGGAACCTTTGTGATCTCCGAGGACCCGGACCGCACCTGGGCCGAAGTCGGTCCCTACTTGCTGCACGAAGCAACGGCGTATTCGAAATGGCAGACCCCGGATGTCCGCTCGATCGTGACGTCGACAGCCACCACCATCGATGAGTTGCGCGCCGAGGGCATCTATCAGATTCTCACTCCAGAGGAGTGCCTCGATGTGGTGAGAAAACTCGGTCGCAAGTCAGCGGTGACGCTGCACCCCCTCTGTGGAGGCACGCCGGCGGAGCTGGCGTGGCCGAGCATGGAACTGTTTGTCGAGAAGGTACTTCCGCGCTTGCGCGAGGTGACCTCGGGGTCCCTGTGACTGCCCGGGTGCCGTTGAAGCATCGCCTTACCGTGGTCGGGGCGGCCCTGGCCATGGCGATGACGATCTTCACACTCTCTGGCTCACCAGTTGACGCTGATGAGCCAACAGTGACATTCACAACGATGGCCACCGCTTCGGGGATCTCCTTTCCCGTAGACATCACCGCAGGCCCCGACGACAACCTGTGGTTCACAAACCCCGAGAACAACTCGATCGGGCGAATCACCCCCGACGGTGCGGTCTCGAATTTCACGGGTAACGGGATCTCCGAACCCGCAGACATCACCGCAGGCCCCGACGGAAACCTGTGGTTCACGAACTCTGGCAACGACTCG
>CAYQFM010000149.1:0-5641 GCA_964416735.1 uncultured Iamiaceae bacterium
CGGGCGAACTGGATGTTCCCGAAGTCCAGCCGGGAGAGACCGTAACCGTCGAGGTGCCGTACGACCGCCCCGCCACGGTTGTTGCCGATTCGACACTGACGGTCACCGTTAGGTTTCGAGCTTCCGAGTCGCATGCCTGGGCTGACGCCGGCCACGAGGTTGCATGGCAACAGTTCGTCGTTCCCATGCCCTCCAAAGCTGTTACGGCGCGTCCGATTGTCGGGCCGGTGCGCAACTTCGAGGTTGAACGGGACCACGCAGGCGGCAGGGCGAGGGTTGCCGTTGGCAAGCTGCTGGTGGAGCTGGACGAGGCCACCGGTGAGGTCGTTGTGTTGCGGTGGGCAGGGCAGGAACTGATGGCAAGTCCGCCCAGGATTTCTCTGTGGCGCGCTCCAACAGATCACGATCGCGCGGTGCCGCCAGAGGGCGGGGGTTCGCCGGCAATGCAATGGGCGGAACTGGGCCTCGACCGGTTACACCGCTCACCCGTATCTGCGAACACGGCCGTTGCCCACGATGCGGTTTCGGTGATGTCTCGACACAAGATCTGGGGACGCGACTCCGGCATCGTCATGACTTACCGTCAGAAGATCAAGGTTCTCTCCTCGGGAGACATCGTCTTCGACCATGAGATCGGGATTCCCGAGGGCGTCGACGATCTTGCGAGGATCGGAATGTCGTTTGCCGTTTCCGGTGAATTGGAGAAGCTCCAGTGGGTGGGGTTGGGACCCGGGGAGACCTACCCCGATCGTTGCTTGGGGTCGACCATCGGGAGGTGGTACACGACTGCCACCGATAGCTACGTCCCATACGTGAATCCGCAGGAGCATGGGTTGCGCGTGGACACGAAGTGGTTTGCATTGACCCGCCTGGGTGACACGAGTGGCCGGTACGGGACCACAGGTGCCGGGCTCTTCTTTGGAGCGATCGATCCAGATCCGTTTGCGTTTTCCGTCAGCCATCACACGGCAGCCGATCTCGATGTTGCGAGTTCAAGCGATGAGTTGGTTGCACGACCCGAGGTGGTTGTCCATGTCGATGCAGCGCACCGTGGGCTCGGTGGTGCAACGACAGGCCATGGCGCGGTCGGAAGGCTCGGTTCCGGCAATTGGAAGTGGTCGTGGCGGTTACGGGCTTTTGATCCGCTCATCGAGGATCCCGGGGCAATTGGCGCCCAAGTGCTCGGGTAGCCTCGCCACGTGAACGAACCAGTGAATAGGGGAGCGATCCGGTTGGGTCTGCTTGGCTGTGGCACCGTTGGAACGGCGCTGATCGGCTTGTTGGCAGACCAGCAGGGAGTGATCCGTTCCCGTACGGGACTCACGATCGAGGTGGCACGCGTTGCGGTGCGCGATACCGCCAAGAAGCGTGATGTGGATCTGGACTCGGGCGTGTTCACCGATGACGCGTCTTCGGTGGTGAACGACCCGGACATCGACGTGGTTGTCGAGGTGATGGGAGGGGTTGAGCCCGCACGGACACTGCTGCTTGCGGCGATTGCGAACGGGAAGCCGGTTGTGACCGCCAACAAGGAGCTGTTGGCAAATGTGGGTGCCGAGGTCTTCTCCGCGGCCGAAGATGCCCACGTGGATGTTCTCTTCGAGGCGGCCGTTGCGGGAGGGATACCTCTTGTGCGCCCCATGCGTGAGTCGCTGCTTGGTGAGCCGGTCAACCGGGTGATGGGCATCATGAACGGCACCACCAACTACATCCTCACCCGGATGACCGAGAGCGGGGCCTCGTACGAGACGGCTCTCGCGGAGGCTCAGCAACTGGGGTTTGCCGAAGCAGATCCGACCGCCGATGTCGAGGGTCTGGATGCGGCCGCCAAGATCGCCATCCTCGCATCGATTGCTTTCGGGGTTCGGATCGTCGCCGATGACGTCCACTCCGAGGGGATTACCGAAGTGACGGCGTCAGATATCGAATTCGCAGCGAGTCGGGGCTACGCCATCAAGCTGTTGGCTATTGCCGAGCGTTTCGGAGGCGAAGTCACGTCCGCGAGCGAACTTCCGATTGTCGGCGTGCGCGTGCATCCCGCGATGGTTCCTGCCACCCACCCGCTCGCATCTGTTCGTGAGAGTTTCAATGCCGTGTTCGTCCAGGGAGGTGTGGTCGGAGATCTCATGTTTTACGGGCGTGGCGCCGGCGGCGGTCCGACGGCTAGTGCTGTGTTGGGTGATGTAATCGACGCGGCGATGAACATCCGGAAGGGATCCCATGCCAGCATCGGTGACCTGGGCGAGGGCATCGTCCGGCCGATCGATGAAATACGGAGTGCGTTCTGCATCAGCATCGACGTGATCGATCGTCCGGGCGTTCTGGCCAGCATCTCACAGGCGTTCGGCGACCACGGGGTGTCCATCGCATCGATGGAGCAGGAACGACTCGACACAGATGCCCGGATCGTTTTCATAACCCACACCGCCAGCGAACATGACGTGCGGATGACCCTCGATGACCTGGGACGCCTCGACGTTGTGCGCCGTGTCGGGAGCGTCATCCGTGTTCTCGATGGGGGGGACCAGTGATGCGCTACGTGAGCACCAGGGGTGAGGCGCCGGTGCTGGGCTTTGCCGATGTGCTGCTTACAGGACTTGCTCGTGACGGTGGCCTCTATGTAGCGGAAACGTGGCCGACGCTGGCGCCCGGCTCGCTGGAGCGGTTTGCGGAGATGTCATATGAAGAGATCGCCGTCGAGGTCATGTGGCCCTACGTGGAAGGTTCGATCGATCGGGACCGGTTCGCCGCTCTCGTTGTTGATTCGTACGCGGGGTTCGATTCGGATGACGTCACACCCTTGCGCGACCTGGGTGGAAACCGATTCCTGCTCGAACTGTTCCATGGCCCGACCCTCGCATTCAAGGATCTGGCCCTCCAACTGGTCGGTCGGCTGTTCGACCACGAGTTGTCCAAGCGCTCGGAACGGGTGACGATCGTGGGTGCGACGTCGGGAGACACCGGTTCGGCTGCAATCGAGGCATGTCGCGATCGCGATGCCATCGACATCTTCATTCTCCATCCCGCCGGTCGGGTCTCCGATGTCCAGCGTCGTCAGATGACCACGGTGGCTTCAGCGAATGTCCACAACGTTGCTATCGAGGGCACATTCGACGATTGTCAAGACATCGTCAAGGCGCTCTTTGCAGACGAGTCGTTCAGGGATCGACGTCATCTCTCGGCGGTCAATTCCATCAACTGGGCACGTGTCATGGCCCAGATCGTCTATTACGTGGTTGCAGCCGCCCGCTTGGGAGCCTCCGGGAAGCCGATTGCATTCTCAGTGCCCACCGGGAATTTTGGAAACGTCTTTGCCGGGTACGTTGCCATGCGCATGGGTGTGCCGGTCGAACGGTTCATCGTCGCGTCCAATCGCAATGACATCCTCACGCGTTTCCTGACCACAGGGGTGATGGAGATCACCGAGGTTCAACCGTCGCTCAGTCCCAGCATGGACATCCAGGTGTCGAGCAATCTGGAGCGGTTGATCTTCGAGCTCTACCAGCGTGACGGTGCCGCGGTGGATGCGCTCATGAACAGATTCCGTACCGACGGCGCCGTGGCGTTCCCGGCCGAGACCATGGGTTTCCTCACCCGACAGTGGTCAGGTGTCCGCTTGGATGATTCAGCGACTCTCGCCGTGATCCGCGAGACGTATGAATCCACCGGGGTGATGCTCGATCCGCATTCGGCCGTCGGATACGGGGCGGCTCTCCGCGCCGGTCTCGATCCATCGGTTGCCGTGGTCAGTTTGGCAACTGCCCATCCCGCCAAGTTCCCCGATGCCATCGAGGAGGCGGTGGGGATCAGGCCCGAGCTTCCACCGGCACTTGCCGACCTGATGGACCGGCCGGAACACTACGTCACCCTTCCGGCAGACGTGCTCAGTGTGAGCGAGCACATCGACGCGGTGCTCGGCTGAATTTCCGGCCACTTGCTCCGTTCTGCGACATACCACCGGAGGTGTACCGATCGAATAGGGCGGTTACTTCGATTTGCTGGCATGATCTGGATGTGAAATACGTCGTGTGTGTACCGGACGGCTGCGCGGACGAGCCGGTCGGTGCTCTTGACGGGAAGACTCCCTTGGAAGTGGCATCGATGCCGACACTCCGCTCTCTGGCGGCCGTGGGAGAAGTCGGCAGCGCAATGGTGATCCCGGAGGGGATGGCACCCGGGAGCGACGTTGGAAACATGTCGATCCTCGGATATGACCCCGGGCTCTATCACACGGGGCGCGCACCCATCGAGGCGGCTGCTCTCGGTCTGCGTCTCGCGCCGGACGAGGTTGCTTACCGGTGCAACCTGGTGACCCTGGGTTCCGACGGGACCATGGTGGACTTTGCTGGTGGTCATCCACGGTCAGAAGACTCTCGCAAGATCATCGAGGCACTCGATGCCGAGCTCGGCGGAGAGGTCCGGTTCCACGCAGGAGTGGAGTACCGCCATATCGTGGTTGCCCCGGCCGAGTGGGCGGATGCCGAATGTGTTCCCCCGCACGACCTGACCGGTCGTACGGCGGTCTGGCCCACTGGTCCGGCCGGACCGAAGCTGCGTGAGTTGATGGAGGCATCGCGCGACGTGGTCGGACGGTTCGGGTCTGACGCAAACCAGATCTGGCTTTGGGGCCAGGGTTTTCAACCGGAAATGCCGGACTTCGCCGACCGGTTCGGATTGGACGCGGCGCTCAGCAGCGCGGTCGATCTCGTGCGCGGGTTGGGCGTTCTCACGGGAATAGAGGTGGTCGACGTCGAGGGCATGACGCCCGGATACGACACCGACTACGCGGCCCAACTGGACTGTGCGCTCGACAGCCTCGCCGATGGCGCAGACCTGTTCATCATTCACGTAGAAGCAACCGACGAAGCAGGCCATGCCGGTGATGTCGACGCCAAGGTCACCGCCCTCGAGAATTGGGACCGTGACATTCTTGCGGGTCTGGTGAACGGAATGGACCGACTGGGGCCATGGAGGATGTTGTGGCTTCCGGACCATGCCACCCCTCTCGAGCTGCGTACCCACACGGCAGATCCTGTTCCCTACCTGCTGTTCGACTCGAAGCGCGATGGTTCGGGTGGCACGTACAGCGAGCGCTGCGTCGCAGAATCGACCCCGGTTCCGGGCCATGAACTAATGGAACGGCTGATATCTGAGTAACGCTCAGGGCGACCGGGTTGCGGCCGTTGGGACCGAGTCGGTATCTTCTCGTCAGTCACACAGAGATCACCGGCCACGATTGTCGTACCGGCGGTAGGTGTGTTCCAGGGGTCCATGAGCCACAATCCCGATTGAGCGGCGCGTGGTGGACCGTGTTCCGTTGACAACCCCCATTGTGTCCCAATCGGGCGGGGGAGAGGTCTGATCCAGATGACACCGGCCTTGGGTCGTGATGTGGAGTCGAGACAAGCGAGGTTCAGATGAGCGATGAGTCCCAGCAACTCGAGCGATCGGCGCTCGAACGCAAGGACCGCGATGAGTTGTACACGATCGCTGTCGCAATGGGTGGTAAGCCAACGTCGCGCAGCCGGAAAGCGACGATGATCGACATGATCCTCGAGTTGGCAGGCGTGACAACCGCGGCGCCAACCAGTGGCTCCGACACCGAACCCTCGGGTGGTGAACCGGTTGGCGCCGAGGCCGG
>CAYQFM010000150.1:0-5638 GCA_964416735.1 uncultured Iamiaceae bacterium
GAGCGGCTAAAGCGAAACCGGATGCCTGCGTGGTTCTCGTGCATGTCGAGTACTCGCACGGTGAGCCCGAGACCTATGTGGTGCTGTTGTCGGCGTCGACAGCCGTCGATTCCGAGCGTGTGCTCGTTGAACATCTGTCGGCGTGCATTGCATGGGTGGATGTCCACACGACCGGTGAAGCGATGCTGCTCTACGACGGCCTCGTTGATCCGGTGTTCATGCAGGAAGTGGTGACAACACTCCAGAATCGGAGGTTGTTCGGCGCACCATCGGGGGCAGAACTCCGCATGACCAACCTGTCGGGATTCCGTAGAGTGGTGGATCAGATCGGAGATATGTCCGTGAAGGTCATTTCTGCGGAGCAGTCGAACACGTCGCTCGTGATCGGCGATCAACTCGTCATGAAGATCTTCAGACGCGCTCAGGAAGGCGTGAATCCGGACCTCGAGCTTGGTCGGTTTCTTACCGAAGAGGTTGGTTTTGACCATGCGTCACCGCTGCACGGCGCTCTTGAGTACGTGAGAGGTCGTGGTGAACCCAGAACCCTTGCTGTCTTGAGCGGCTATGTGCCGAACGAGGGTGATGTCTGGGCTTACACCCTCGACGCGCTGAGCCTGTATTTCGAACGCGCAGGCGAGTTGGTCGACGAGCGTGCAGTAGAGGTTCCGCTCTGGGATGACGTTCTGGGATTGCTGGGCACCCAGCCATCCGACCTGCTTGCAGACCTGATCGGTCCTTACCTTGATTCGGCAGAGCGTTTGGGGCGTCGAACGGCGCAACTCCATCAAGCGCTGGCCTCGGGTTCTTCCGAGCGGTTCGCTCCCGAGCCCTTTACGGCGCTCTACCAGCGGTCTCTCTACCAGTCGATGCGGGCACAGGTCCGGCCCACCTTCGCGCTGTTGAGACATTCTGTTGGGGCGATGGAAGGTCGCGATGTAGCACTTGGTGAAGCCCTGATGTCGGCGGAACACGCGATGTATGAGGTATTTGAAGCCGTGCGATCGAAGCGGATCGATGTCGACCGCATTCGGATCCACGGTGACTTTCATTTGGGTCAGGTCCTGCATTCCGGCCGTGACTTCGTCATCATCGACTTCGAAGGTGAGCCGTCACGGTCGCCCACGGAACGTCGCATCAAGCGAAGCGCGATCGTCGATGTTGCTGGGATGGTGAGGTCGTTCCAGTACGCAGCGACGGTTGGCTTGTGGGCGTACACGGATCGCGGACTGATTCCGCCACACCGCCGAGCCGACTTTGAACGCCTCGCCCGTCTCTGGGAAAGGTGGGTGGTGATTCGTTTCCTTACCGGGTATTTGGACGAGAGTGCCGATGCAGGTTTCATTCCGGGCTCCACCGACGAATTGGCAACGCTCTTGAAGGCGTATGCACTCGACAAGGCCCTCTACGAACTGCGATACGAACTCAACAGTCGGCCGGGATGGTTCGTAATTCCAGGAGCCGGAATACTCGATCTTCTCGGTGTGCCGATGCCGGACGATAGGCCGTGACCGCCACCGACGACCTGTACCGGTTGGCGCAGGCCGTCGGAGTACAGACCGGTTACTGGGACGTATTTGGCGAGCACCACACGGCACCCCCCGAGACGTTGGTGGCGGTTCTCCAAGCGCTGGGTTTGGACGTTTCGAGATCGGATGGCATGGACCGTCTGCGCCACGAGGTTTTGAGGGCAACGACACGACTAATTCCAGACGTTGTCATCACCGAGGTGGGTCAGCCCATGCGGTTCGCGTTGTCTGAGTCTGCGTTGTCTGAATTCTCGTTGCCCGGAAATGGCGGACGTGTCATGAGGGTAGAGATCGTTGCAGAAAGCGGAGCAGTCTCATGGTGGGACATTTCAGCGACCGATGTGGGTGCCAACGGTGAAGTCGTCGTAAGCGCCTTTGTCGATTACGGCTATCACCGGCTGACCGTGGAAATCGGCGCGCGGCGCGATGAGGCACTCTTGTTGATCACTCCAGGGAAGGTTGTGGCCCCCGCCGAGAGTGAACGGCTGTGGGGAGTGTTTGCTCCCGTTTACAGCCTATGGAGCGAGGATGGTTTCGGGCCGACGACCCGTGGTCTTGGCAGGTTGGCCGACCGTGCCCATCAACTGGGCGGTGCAGTTGTGGGGACGCTTCCGATGTTGGCGACGTACTTGAGAGAACCATTTGACCCGAGCCCGTATTCACCGGTCAGTCGCATGTTCTGGAACGAACTCTTCGTCGACCTCGAAGCCATCACCGGTACTCAGATCGTCCTTGGTTCCCTTGACCGACACGGCGTTGACCGACCGGATGGCCTTGGGGACTTCGACTATGCGGAGCGTGAAGCGATTGTTGATGCGGCAATCCGTGAAGCGGCTGATGTGTTCTTCGACAGCGGCGCCCGTGGCAATGATGCGTCATGCGGGCCGTACACGCGCGGTGATTTTGACGCGTTCTTGGCACGTCGATCGGAGGTTGTCGATTACGCCCGCTTCCGAGCAACCGTCGACCGTAGCGGAACGGGCTGGCATGCCTGGCCGACTCGTCAACGGTCAGGACGCCTGCAGGCGGGTGACTATGACCCGCCCAGAGTCAGGCACCATCTGTTCGCGCAGTGGCTGATGGACCGACAGATGCGGCAATTGGGTGACAAGATGTCCGAACGGGGCCAGCACCTCTATCTGGATCTACCAGTCGGATCACACGGTGACGGATATGACACCTGGCGCTTCTCGGGCAGTTTCGTGTCCGGAGTCGCGGCGGGTGCCCCTCCCGACGAGCTCTTCTCCGGAGGTCAGAACTGGGGGTTTCCTCCTGTGTCGCCGTGGGCCGGTCGGGATGATGGCTACGGCTACCTCCGGGCGTGTTTGGGCCACCAGATGGAGGTTGCTGGGGTGCTGCGTCTCGATCACGTGATGCAACTGGAGCGACTCTGGTGGGTCCCCGACGGGGCGGCAGCACCCGATGGCGTATATGTGAACTATCCGCTCGACGAACTCTTCGCCGTGGTGGCAATCGAGTCGCACAGACACAACTGCATGGTGGTGGGGGAGAATCTGGGGACCGTGTCTGATGATGTCACCGAAGCGATGGGTCGCTATGGAATGGCTGGCATGTACGTGGCGCAATTCGAAATGCCATCGTGGGCGGGGGCTGAACTTGCGGAACCGCCTGATGGATGTGTTGCCGCTTTCGACACCCACGACACGCCGACATTTGCAGGCTTTCTTTCCGGTGACGGTGACCCCGACCGCCATCAGCAGGTCGAGAACATGCGAGGCTTCCTGGCGGCACGGGAGTACATGCAGCCCGAAGGGGATGACCACGACCTTCTGTTGGCGCTGCTCGGTTTCATGGGAGACAGTGATGCGTGGATGGTGCTCGTGACGCTGGAGGATCTGTGGGGCGGGGTAAATCCGCAGAACATTCCCGGAACCACGTTCGATCGCCCCAACTGGGTGCAGCGGCTTGTGTTGTCACTCGACGATCTCGAGGGTGACGTTGCGGGCTCCTCGGTGGCAGATGATCTGGCTGTACTGGATGCAACTCGATGGAGATCGCATCAGCGTGCAACGGAAGTGACACCGTGAGTGGATCGTTTCTGGATCAACAGGATCTCTGGCTGTTCAACGAAGGCGCGCACTTTGGGCTGTACAAGGGAATGGGCGCACACATCGTCGACGGCGACGAGATGAATGCCGATGTCACGAGGTTTGCTGTTTGGGCACCCAACGCCGGGCGCGTGTCCTTGCTGGGTGATTCGAATGACTGGAAACCCGATGTAAATGAACTCGAGCCACTAGGTTCATCGGGCATCTGGCAGGGCCAGTTCACGGGCTTCGCGAAGGGCTCCTTCTACAAGTACCGCATCGAGTCCCGTGCAAATGGCCACGTGGTCGACAAGGCTGATCCGTTCGCCTTTTTGGCTGAACAGCCGCCTCGCACCGCGTCAGTTGTGTGGGACCTCGATTACGAGTGGGGCGATGACGAATGGATGTCATCCAGGGCCACTCATAATTCTTTGGATGCGCCGATGACCATTTACGAAATCCATCTGGGATCTTGGCGTCACGCTGATGGCGAACACCGTTCTCTCAACTACCGGGAACTCGCCGAGCCGCTCAGCCAGTATGTGCTCGACAACGGGTTCACCCACGTCGAGTTCATGCCGGTGATGGAGCACCCGTTCTACGGGTCTTGGGGTTACCAGACGACCGGGTACTTTGCCCCGACGTCGCGGTTCGGGACCCCACAGGATTTCATGTACCTGATTGATGAGCTTCACCGGGCGGGAATCGGCGTGATTCTCGACTGGGTCCCATCCCATTTTCCAGAAGATGTGCACGGCCTGGCGTTTTTTGATGGGACCCACCTCTATGAGCACGCTGATCCGCGTCGTGGTCATCATCCTGATTGGAACTCGGCAATCTTCAACTACGACCGTCACGAGGTCCGTAGTTTCCTGTACTCGAGCGCTCATTTCTGGTTGGACCGATACCACGTCGATGGCCTGCGGGTTGATGCGGTTGCCTCGATGCTTTACCTCGATTACTCCCGCAACCCCGGTGAGTGGATTCCCAACGAATACGGTGGTAACGAGAACTTGGGCGCCCTGCAGTTCCTGAAGAAGCTGAACGAGACCGTCTACAGCGAATACCCGGATGTTCAGATGATCGCCGAGGAATCGACCGCATGGCCCATGGTTTCGAGACCGGTTGATGCCGGTGGCCTCGGATTTGGGCTCAAGTGGGACATGGGCTGGATGCACGACACGCTCGAGTACTTCGGGCGTGAACCGATTCACCGCCGTTTCCATCAGGGCGAGCTGACCTTTAGGACCGTCTACGCATTCACCGAGAACTTCTGCCTGCCGCTGTCACATGACGAAGTCGTCCACGGAAAGCGTTCTCTGTTGGGCCGGATGCCCGGCGACCGCTGGCAACAGCTTGCGAACCTACGACTCCTTTTCGGCTACATGTACGGCCAACCGGGCAAGAAGTTGTTGTTCATGGGTGACGAGTTCGCACAGTTGAGCGAGTGGGATCACGACCATCAACTTCCGTGGGATCTGCTCGACGACCCCGCCCACAGAGGTGTGCAGAACTGGGTTCGCCATCTCAACTGGCTGGTGGGAACCGAGCCGGCCCTTCATGAGGTCGACTTCGAACAGGGCGGGTTCACCTGGGTGGATGCGGCGGATACAGCGGCCAGCGTCATGTCGTTTCTCCGATTTCCACGAAGCGACTCGAGGCCGGTGCTGGTGGTGTGCAACTTCACGCCCGTAGCGCGCACCGACTACCGCATCGGCGTGCCCATATCTGGCCGCTGGACAGAGCTGGCCAACAGTGATGCCGCCGAATATGGAGGAAGCGGTACTGGAAACCTGGGTGCGGTGGCGGCAGATGAGGCGGCCGCACACGGGCACCAGTGGTCGCTGGACATGGTCCTCCCACCACTGGGTGTCGTAATGATGGCCCCGGAAGCGTCGTAGTCAAGCCTCACTCCCGACCGTCGGGCCAACCGCCTACGACCTGACCAACAAGAGCGACCTGATCCACAACCACGCGGTGTTCACTCGAGACGGTCCTCTTTGTCACACCGCACTCTGTGGTGCCGCTGACCCCATATGCGTTCACCCGACGGCGTATCCCACC
>CAYQFM010000151.1:0-665 GCA_964416735.1 uncultured Iamiaceae bacterium
AGGTTCTCCTTGTCGCAACAGTTGCGGCCTGTTTGATGACCGCGACGGGCGCATTGGCACCCGATCTCGTCTGGTTGGGGGTAAGCCAGACTGTGGCCCGCGCCCTGTCGACCGCCATGGCTCTGATAATCAGCATCATCGCCATCGAGGAGACGCCGAGCGGGTCGCGAGCGTTCGCCGTCTCCGTACTGGCGGCCACCGCTGCGCTGGGTGCTGGAATAGCGGTGATGATGCTCTGGGTGGCCGACCTGGGCGTTTCTGCTTGGCGAATTCTCTATGTCGTGCCTCTGGCGGCAATTCCCGTGACCATCCACATCGGCAGGGATCTGCCGGAAACCCTCAGGTTCGAAGCCCATGTAACTGCTCCACCGGACCATCGGTCGCGTCACACCCGCATACCGCGCAGCCGCCTGCTGATGCTCGCTGGCTCGGGATTGCTGTTCGCCTTGTTCGTCGCGCCGGCATCGGGATTCCTGAACGAATACCTCCGCACGGATCGCGGGTTCGATGCCGGGTCGATCATCGCTTTCCAGTTGCTCACGAACACACCGGGTGGCATTGGACTGGTTGTCGGCGGGCAACTGGCCGACAGATACGGCCGCCGAATAGTCGGCGCGATCGGCATGGGCGGCCCGGCGGCATTCACCGTAGCCAGGTACCTGATC
>CAYQFM010000151.1:675-5620 GCA_964416735.1 uncultured Iamiaceae bacterium
GTGCTGGTGGCGCTCAATGAATTGTGGGGAACTGACCTCGATCTGGCGCAATTAGCGTCGATTGGCGCTAATCTGGGTGCGGATGTGCACGTTTTCGTGCACCGACGATCGGCATGGGCGGAGGGGTGGCATTCACCGTAGCCATGTACCTGATCGACGGGCCGAGCATCTGGCTCTGGTCATTGTTGGGAGCAATTCTGGGGACCGCCGCAGTGCCTGCCCTTGCGGTCTACGGATCCGAGTTGTTCCCAACCGGGGTGAGGGGACGTGCCAACGGAGTGATCAATCTGTTCTCGGTCACGGGCAGTTCGATCGGCCTCGGCCTTGCCGGCGTCTTTGCAGACAATTTTGGCGGATTGGGGATGGCTATGGCGATCTTGGCCATCGGGCCGGCAACAGTCGTGCTGATGATCGTGTTTCTGTACCCGGAAACCTCCGGCCAGAAACTGGAGACGCTCAATCCCGTCGACGTGAACATCGGGGACTCCTCCGGTGGTGGATCGACCAACTTGCCGGCAACGGGCAGTTGATCACTCAGGCTGCCGACACCGATCCGATGTCGCGCCCAATTACACTTCACAACGTGCAAGCCCGAAAACGCCTCCTTGGCGTCGCCATAGCCGCGCTCATGACCTTGAGTGCATGTTCCAGCAGTGACGAGAAGCCTTCCCTCGAGGCGGCTCCGGCTCCTGAAAAGAAGGTCGAGGCGACCGCAACCAAGTGCGGTGACCCGATCGGCGAGAACGTAAATCTGGTGGCCGAGGCAAAAGACACCGTTTCTGTTGTTCCGGTGTACTCAGACCCGGCCAAGCCCGAGCCGGATCAGGCTTTGGGCAACCCTCTTCTCTACAACGGCGATGCCAACGCTCCACTCCCGCTGGTCCTCCTGGTCAAAGAAGCTCCCGAGGACAACTGCGACTGGCTGGAGGTCTACCTCGCTCAGCGTCCCAATGGAAGCATCGGATGGATCAAGCGCGCTGATGTGGATGTCACGTCACACACGTACCGGATGGAAGCGCACCTTGCCGCGTTCAAGTTGAACGTGTTCGAGGACGGTAAGCAGATAGGCGACTACGACATCGCCGTGGCAACGGAGGACACCCCGACACCGGGTGGGATGTTCTTCACGAACATGCTTCTTCAGCCGCCGGACCCCAACGGCGACTACGGACCCTTTGCGTATGGTCTCTCGGGCTACTCGGAGAAGCTGACCAGCTTCAATGGTGGTGACGGTCAACTGGGCATTCACGGAACCAACCAGCCCGAGAAGATCGGCACTCGGGTCAGCCACGGCTGTATCCGGTTGCGCAACGAGGACATCACCGCGTTGGCGCTGAAGCTACCCCTGGGAGTTCCTGTTCAGATCTACGCCTGAGACTCGATCCCTCTCAGACTCGATCCCTCTCAGACTCAATCCCTCGGATGAAGATATCCATGCGTGTGCACTGCGCTGCTGCAAGCTGCTGCAGGCCTCGTATCGGGTTTCACAATGCTGCGATCCAGTCTCGGACGTTCTGCCCGATCACATCGTCCTGTCCGCGGGGATCATGGCCTCCGGTCAGCCAGACGTGGGTCACCGCTCCCGCGATGAGCCGGGTGGCATCCTCGAACTCGTCACGGGTTCCAAATGGGTCTTTCAGGCCAGAGACAAACAGGCAGGGCACCCGCAGATCGCCGAAGTGATCGGTGCGCAACCGATCGGGTTTCCCCGGTGGGTGCAGCGGATAGCTCAACAACACCAGACCCGCCGCGGGCAGTCCTTCGGCCACGGCCATCGAGCACATACGGCCACCGTATGAACGCCCGCCGAGAATGACAGCATCCGGATCGACACTCTCGCGCTCCGCCAACAATGCCGCCTCGTCGCGAACCGCCTGAACCGCCACAGGCGCGCGGTCAGGGGCTCGACGCCCTGCGCGTCGGTATGGAAAGTCCATCCGAGCCACGGGCATGTGTGCCAGCACCTCTTCCAACGCAACCAACGTGTGGTGGTTCCGGTCGGCGCCGGCACCGGGAGCAAGCAGAACCGCTGCAGGAACACGCGCCATCACGCTCACACGAATTCGTGCAGAAATGCCCGCATCTCTCCGGCGGCCATCTCAATCTGCTCGTCGGTCATCGAGTCCTCTTCAAGGGCACTTCGGAGTCTGCGGGTCTGCCCGACGATCTCAGCCCATACCGACGGATCGAAGCCGAATGGAATTGCCGTTCCCTCGATCGGTCCAGCCGCCGCCAATAGACCGAGCACGCCTTCGTGATCGGTGGCACTGCGCCGAAGCCGGTCCACCGCCACGAAGAGATCCGACAACACTGCCTGGATGTCTATGTCCTCTGAGTCACTATCCGCTTCGGCATCGTCGCCCCAGTCCAAGTCGAGACCATCGAAGATGCCCTCGACTCGTTCCTCGTCGGTGTCGGCAATCACCAGGTTGCCCTCCATGTCGAACTCAAACGGAATCCGTTGCGACACAAGGGCTTCTGACAACCGGTTCACCTGCACATCCGACCAGTCATCGAGTTCATACGTCGCCGTTTCAACATCGGTATCGAAAACCGCCCTGCTGACCGCATCAGCCTGAGCGATCAACTCCTCGGCCTGCACTCGGGACTCGGTGGTCACCACCAGGGTTCCCGCTTCCCACAGGAACGGAATCCCCTCACCGGCCAGTAGCTGTCCGATCATCATCCGTGTTTCGCTGGCCCAGTCATCCAGGGCGAAACTGACCCGCCCGGTCGACCGGTCGACGGTCACACGTCCATCCAGGACATCGCCGTCCCCAATGCCCGACGAGCCCGAATAAGGGCTACTTTCAGACCCTGCGTCAGCCAACATCGTCTCAACATCTTCGAGTTCGACATCACAATCGACGCACACCTCAACTGTCGCAAGGTACTCACTTCGGCACTTCGGGCATCGTCTGGTCGCCATCTCATGAGCCTTGCACACCGCAATTGCTAGGGTCACTACATGACTGATCAGACCCTCGATCGCAACCTCGCACTTGATCTCGTACGTGTCACCGAAGCGGCGGCAATGGCCGCATCAAGGTGGATGGGACGAGGGGAAAAGGAAACCGCAGACGGCGCCGCGGTCGATGCCATGCGAGCCGTGCTGCACACCGTTCCGATGGCCGGCACGGTCATCATCGGCGAGGGCGAGAAGGACGAAGCCCCAATGCTCTACAACGGTGAGGCCGTTGGTGACGGTACAGGATCCGGAACAGACATTGCCGTCGATCCGATCGACGGAACCACCCTCACGGCCAAGGGTCGAGGAAATGCACTCGCCGTCATAGCCGTCAGCGAGAAGGGCACCATGTTCGATCCGGGTCCATGCGTATACATGGAGAAGATCGCCGTCGGTCCGCAGTGCGTAGGCGTCATCGACATCAACGCTTCGGTCACAGAGAACCTCCATCGCGTCGCCGAAGCCACCGGTAAGAACGTCCATGACGTAACCGCTGTGATTCTCGAGCGTGATCGCCATGACGCGTTGATTGCCGAAGTCCGGGCGGTGGGCTCCAGAATCCGACTCATTCCCGACGGCGATGTGGCCGGTGCCATTTCGACCGCTTGGCCGGGCTCAGGCGCTGACATCCTCTTCGGAATCGGTGGCACGCCCGAGGGCGTCATTGCCGCAGCCGCCCTCAAGTGCATGGGTGGGGCGTTGCACGGAAAGCTCTGGCCCCGCAACGACTCCGAGCGCGACGCTGCACTGGCCGCTGGTTACGACCTGGATAGGGCACTGACAACCGACGAACTGGTGGCCGGCGACAACTGCTTCTTCGCCGCCACCGGAATCACCGACGGGGAGCTGCTGAAGGGCGTGCAGCACGACAAGGGTCGCGTGACAACGCAGTCATTGGTGATGCGTTCGAAGTCGGGAACCGTCCGCTTGGTGACATCTCACCACGATCCCGAGAGACTGCGCTCGCTCACGTCACTTGACGTCTGATAACCGGCGCCTTTATCGGGGCGAATCGACGCTGGCTGCCCGCCTGATCCGGTCGATCACAGCCGTCCCGACACCTGCCGATTCAGGCTCGATCACGAGCAGAATGTCAAGCCCCAAGGCATCGGCTTCACGCAATCGTCGGTAGAGCACTCTTGCAAATTCCTCGGGCTCTCCCGCGGGATCAAGCACCACCACTTCAGCTGGTAGGTCCATCACCTCATCTGGGGCCAGAAGACCAACCTTGCAACCGGTCGCAGCCAACTCGGCAGACCTTGCCAACACATCGTCGCTCGCAACGATCTCGACGGTTGCGGCGGGCGAATAATGCGACGTGAGAGTCCCGGGCGCGGCAACTGCGCGTTGACCAATCCAATGGACGACCGGGCGGCCCAACACCGCTGCCAACTGCGCCGCGCTGACGCCACCGGGCCTCAGCACCTCCGGTGCACCCGTTGTCAGATCGACAATCGTCGACTCGACGCCCACCGAGCACGGTCCTCCATCGAGCACGTAATCCACCTCGTCACCCAAGTCGGCTCTGACATGATCCGCTGTGGTGGGGCTGACCTTGCCAAATCGGTTTGCCGACGGTGCGGCTACTCCCCCACCGAAGCTGCGCAACATCTCCAATGCCACCGGATGATCCGGCACTCTCAGACCCACGGTTTCCCGTCCGCCCGTGACGGCGTCTACGACCCTCTTCGAACGTTTCACGATCATGGTGAGAGGTCCGGGCCAGAAATTCCGTGCCAACAGATATGCCTCCGGTGGGACATCAACCGCCCAATCAGCAAGTTGGCTCACGTCCCCCAGGTGGACGATCAGAGGATGACCAGCGGGTCGACCCTTGATTCTGAAGATCCGATCCACCCCAACTGGATCGGACGCGTCCGCCCCCAAGCCATACACCGTCTCGGTTGGAAACGCGACCACGCCTCCGGACCGGAGAACGTCCACCGCTCGTGAAATCTCAGCATCGGCCACGTCAGA
>CAYQFM010000152.1:0-5614 GCA_964416735.1 uncultured Iamiaceae bacterium
TTCTTCATAGCCGTTGGCGTGAAACACCAAGGCCCTTTCAAGTACCTGAAGAACACCCTGTTCCCGCCGGGTGTCCCGAAGGTTCTCTACATCCTGGTCGTTCCGATCGAGTTCCTCTCGACATTCATCATCCGGCGCTTCTCCCTGGCGGTGCGTCTCTTTGCCAACATGTTGGCGGGTCACATTCTGCTGGTGACCTTCAGCGTGTTGTGTATTGCGCTCTGGGGTCTCAAGTTCATGCTCTGGCCGGCATTGGCAGGTTCGTTCTTCATGCTCGTTGCCTTGACGGCGTTCGAGTTGATGGTTGCGTTCCTGCAGGCCTACATCTTCACAATTCTCGCCGCCGTGTACATCGGTGGTGCGATGCACCCGGACCACTGATCCGTCTAGATCAAGTAGTCGCTCTGATTTACCAGTCACACTGAGCAATTTTCACGATCAATTTCCACCAACACCCCAGTTCCAACACGAGGAGAAACACACCACAATGAGCGCTCTTCAAACCGCCGCAGTCCTGGCTCAGGAGCTCACCGCAGACGAGGCCAAGGCGACCGCTGCAGCCCAGGGTGCCGGTATGGCATACGGCCTCGCCGCCATCGGCCCGGGTATCGGTATCGGCTATCTGGTCGGTCAGTCAGTTCAGGCCATGGCTCGCCAGCCCGAGGCTGCCGGCATGGTCCGCACGACCATGTTCCTCGGTATTGCATTCACCGAGGCGCTCGCCCTCATCGGCTTCGTCGTCTTCATCCTCCTGAAGTTCGTCTGATCCAAAGAGACAACCGGTTGTGACAACCGGTCGAATCAAAAGGAGACCCGAGTGGTCCTGGCAACGCTGATGCTTGCCGCAGCACAAGCCGGTGAAGAGTTGACCGGCGCGGTAGAAACTGTGGCCAAAGAGCCGAACAACCCGATCCTGCCCACTGTTAACGAGTTCGTCTGGGGTGCGATCACGTTCTTCTTACTGTGGGCTCTTCTGAAGTTCGTGCTTCTCCCTCCGATCATGAAGGGTCTCGAAGCTCGGGCTGAGAAGATCCGAACGGACGGGGCCGCGTCCGAGGCGGCGGCAGATGAAGCTGAACGGCTCCTCGAGGAGTACGAGGCATCACTGGTTACGGCAAAGGCAGAAGCGGTGAGGATCACCGAGGATGCCCGGGCCAAGGCTGAGGCCGACCGACGTGAGAAGGTCACCGTTGCAGAGGCGGAAGCGGCCGAGATCCGATCGCGTGCCGCTCAGGAAGTCTCGGAGGCCAAGGCTCAGGCGAAGGTTGAACTCACTTCGTCTATCGCATCCATTGCGGTAGGGGCTGCAGAGGGCGTGGTCGGGAAATCACTCGATGCCGGGGCACAAGCCCAACTCATCGAGGACTACATCAACCGCACCGGCTCTCAGAACTGACATCGGGCGAACGTCATCACAGGAGAAACCATGTTCGCATCCATAATTCTGGCAGCCGAAGGTCATCACGAGCCCAACGGCGCGATCATCCCCAGCGACTTCAACGAGGTGATCTGGGCATCGATCGCCTTCTTGCTCGTCGCCGGTCTGATCATCTGGAAGGGCGGCCCGGCAATAAAGGGCATGTGGAACGCACGTATCGAGCGCATCGCGAAGGAAGTCGATGATGCGACCGAAGCGCGGTCCGAATCCGAAGCCAAGCTGGCCGATGTCCAGGCCCGAATCGCCAACGCCGATGTCGAGCGTCAGCGGATCACCACGGAAGCGACCCGCACCGCTTCGGCAATCGCCGAACAAATTGCTGCCCGCACAGAGACCGACCTTGTTGAGATTCGTGCACGTGCTACCGCCGATGCGGAGGCCTCGAGGGCGCAGGTAGAGGCTGATCTGCGTTCTGAGATCGCAGACCTTGCTGTTGGTGCGGCAGAGCACGTTGTCAATCACAACCTCGATGCTGCAACCCGTAACGAACTCGTTGAGGCATACATCACAAAGGTGGCCCAAGCGTCATGAGCGATCGAGCGACTCTCTACTCAGACGCATTCTTCAACGTCTTGCTTGCCGAAGGTTCCACCAACGAGGTCCAGGACGAACTGTTCCGCCTCGCCCGGGTGATTGACGGGAACGAAGAGTTGCGTCTGACCCTGGGTGACCAAGCAATTCCGGTGGCCAGGCGCCTTCAGATAATCGAGGACATCCTCGAAGGCAAAGCGCATCCCACAACCACGGCACTGGTCTCGCTCGTGGTCACCACCGGCCGTCTCCGCGAACTGTCCGAGATGGTCGATCGCCTCCTGACTAAGACCGCCGCCCGGGGCAACCGTGTGGTTGCCGAGGTCCGCTCCGCAATCGAACTCACCGAGGATCAAAAGACGAGGCTCGCCGCCTCGCTGAAGGCCTCGACCGGCAAGGACGTGGACGTCGTGGTCGTAATCGACCCGACGGTTCTCGGCGGCCTTGTCACCCAGATCGGCGACACCGTCATCGACGGTTCCGTCCGTAGTCGTCTCACCCAGCTCAAGGAATCCTTCTAGGGGACACCAACACAATGACCGAGCTCACGATCAACACCGATGACATCACCGCTGCACTCCGCAAGAACCTGGAGGGCTTCTCTCCGGAGCTCGAATCCAAGCAGGTCGGGCGGGTGCTCGAGGTCGGCGACGGTATCGCCAGGGTGTCGGGCCTTCCGGAGGCCGCAGTCAACGAGTTGCTCGAGTTCGAGGGTGGAACCCTCGGCTTGGCACTGAACCTCGATGAGGATTCCATCGGTGCGGTTGTGCTGGGTGATGCCGAGCACGCTGCCGCCGTCGAGGAAGGCTCTCCAGTGCGCTCGACGGGTCGCATTCTCTCCATTCCGGTGGGCGACGCGATGCTCGGTCGAGTTGTCAACTCCCTGGGTGAGCCCATAGATGGGCGTGGTCCCATCACCGGCGCGCAGATGCGCCGCATGGAGATCCAGGCACCCGGCATCACTGGCCGCAAGCCCGTGGCCGAGCCTCTCCAAACCGGCATCAAGGCCATCGACGCCATGACCCCTATCGGACGTGGTCAGCGCGAGCTCGTCATCGGCGACCGTAAGACCGGCAAGACCACCGTCTGCATCGACTCGATCCTCAATCAGAAGGGTCAGGGGGTCAAGTGCATCTACGTGGCAATCGGTCAGAAGAACTCGACCGTTGCTCAGACGGTGAACACGCTCACCGAACACGGCGCCATGGATTACACGGTGGTCGTGGTTGCTTCCGCATCAGATCCGGCCCCGTTCAAGTACCTCGCCCCGTACGCCGGCTGCGCAATCGGCCAGCACTGGATGGACAACTCCGAACACGCCCTCATCGTCTATGACGACCTGTCCAAGCAGGCCGAGGCATACCGCCAGCTTGCGCTGCTGCTGCGTCGTCCACCGGGTCGTGAGGCGTACCCGGGTGACGTCTTCTATCTGCACAGCCGCCTGCTCGAGCGTGCGGCCAAGCTCTCCGACGAACTCGGTGGAGGTTCGCTCACCGCCCTTCCGGTTATCGAGACCAAGGCCGGCGACGTGTCCGCGTACATCCCGACCAATGTGATCTCGATCACGGACGGACAGGTCTACCTGCAGGACGATCTGTTCAAGTCCGGTGTTCGCCCGGCAGTTGACGTGGGTATCTCGGTCTCCCGCGTGGGTGGTTCAGCAAGGCCATGCGCAAGGTCTCCGGAACCCTGAAGCTCGACCTCGCACAGTTCCGTGAGCTCGAGGCCTTCGCCACGTTCGGATCCGAACTCGACAAGGTCTCGGCTGCACAGCTCGAACGTGGATACCGTCTCACCGAACTGCTCAAGCAAGGGCTCAACTCACCGATGCCCGTCGAGGAGCAGGTGGTGGTCATCTTCGCTGGAACCAGCGGCTACCTCGATGATCTCGCGGTGGCAGATGTGAAGCGTTTCGAGTCCGACCTGCTCGACTACGTGCGTGCCCGTCATCCCGAGATTCTTGAGACTCTCCGCACCACGGGCGATATGCCCGCCGGAGATGCACTTGCCAACGCCGTCGCTGCATTCAAGGACGAGTTCCAGGCGTCCGAGAAGTCAGCCGCTCAGGCAGCAACCGAAGAGGGATAACAGTGGCCGGAGGTCAGGAGCGCATACTTCGCCGACGCATCAAGAGCGTCGAGTCCACGAAGAAGATCACGCGCGCCATGGAACTGATCGCTGCCACTCGCGTCGTCAAGGCCCAGGAGCGAGCCGCCATGGCGCGCCCTTACAGCAACGAGATCACCTCAGTCATGGTCGACCTAATCAAAGCGGGAGCCGCTCGGCAGCACCCTCTGCTGCGAGAGAACCCCGACGCCAAGACGGCCGCTGTCGTAGTCATCACCTCGGACCGTGGCCTGTGTGGTGCCTATAACTCGACGGTCATCCGTGAAGCCGAGCGTGCCATTGAAGCGCACAAGGCCAACGGGCTCGGGTACTCGCTGATCATTGTCGGTAAGAAGGCGCAGACCTATTTCCGGTTCCGTGGATACCAAGCGGACGCCACCTTCTTGGGCATGACAGATCAGCCGACCTACGACGACGCACATCAGATCGCATCGGCCGTGCGTGAACGTTTCGAGTACGGCGAACTGGCAACCGTGGATATTGCCTACTGGCAGTTCCGTTCCGCTGGTGCTCAAGAAGCAGCGCTTGCACGCCTTCTGCCCCTAGAGGTAGAGACCGGCGAAGCCGACGGTCCCGCCGCCGAACTCGAGTACGAACCGTCTCCCACTGGGATTCTCAACGAGATCCTTCCCAGGTATCTCGAATCCCGTCTGTACTCCGCGCTGCTCGACGCTTCGGCTTCTGAACACGCAGCCCGTCAGAGGGCCATGAAGGCGGCCACCGACAACGCTGAAGATCTCAAGACCAGCCTCACCCGCATCATGAACCGCGCCCGCCAGGACGCCATCACCACCGAGATCATGGAAATCGTTGGCGGGGCAGAGGCTCTCAAGCAGTCAGAGTCCAGCGGTGGAAGCCTCACCGGCGAACTCATGGCTGACTACATATTCGACCAGAACCTCGACCCGACCAACGTTGGCCGGTCACTGCACTGACTTGTGCACTTCACTGACCTGACATTCCGGTAGTCCATAGGAGAACCATCGAGATGACCATCACCGAAACACCCGTTGCTTCCGGAGGCGCCGCAGAGCTGAAGGACGGCCGCGTGGTCGCCATTGCCGGGCCCGTCGTCGACGTCGAGTTTCCCCGTGGCTCACTGCCTGAGATCAACACCGCCGTCGAAATGACGGTTGCGATCGAGGGTCAGGACATCGTGATCGTGGCCGAGGTCGCCCAGCAGATCGGCGATAGCCGCGTGCGCGTCATCTGCATGAAGCCAACCGATGGCCTCACCCGTGGTACGGCGGTACGAAACACCGGGCGTGGAATCAGCGTGCCGGTGGGAGACCCCACCCTCGGCCACGTGTTCAACGTCATCGGTGAGCCTCTCGATACCGGTGGTCAGCCGCTCGAAGGGGTAAAGGAGCGCTGGGAGATCCACCGCGAGCCGCCGTCGTTCGATTCGCTTGAGCCGAAGGCGCTTGTGTTCCCCACGGGCATCAAGGTCATCGATCTGCTCACCCCGTACGTGCAGGGTGGCAAGATCGGCCTGTTCGGCGGTGCCGGCGTGGGCAA
>CAYQFM010000153.1:0-5612 GCA_964416735.1 uncultured Iamiaceae bacterium
GCGCGACCTTCTCGGCGCTCACCCCGCGTGCGTCGGCCTCCGCGGCGAGGCGGCTGGCGAGCGGTTCGGGGACTTCGACGGTCATGGACACGGCTTCCATTATGCCTCGGTTCTCTCGGGTTCGTCATCGACACGCGAGCACGCCACACAATCAAAGCGAAACGCCGTCGAGTCCTCCCCGAAGGGTCCAGCGACCCCGGGGGTGACTCCTGCGCGCACATAACCGAGGTTCGGACCAGTCACGTCCCGAGCAGTCATGCCCGATGTCTCGTCGAGCGGCCACCACGAGAGCGGGTTGTCAGCGCGCACCTCGGACTCATTGACGGCAGGGGTCAGGACCCCAGCAGGAGGCATGTTCATCGCCACGGGGACGCCCATGAACACCGTTGCCACCATGGCCATGGCCACCGCCAGCACCACGGTGCGCCTCGAGGAGATCGCTCGTCACTGGCTCGAAGATCAACCTCGAACGCACGTCATGGTCCGCATCCGAATCGATCTCGAAGCCGACTCCGCTGCGCCCGAGGTGGTCGTCGACTTCACCGAGGAATCTCACACCGTCGAGTTGTGCGATCGCGCCAAACAGCGCGGCACGAACAGAAGGAGGTGCAGCGGTTTCGGCCAGGAGATCTCCTGCAACGACAAACGCCTCGTAATCCCGTGGTCTCATGTCACTCTCGGCGGCCATCGAGCGAATCCGCTCCAAGGCGCTCTCCGGCGTAGTCGGCCACTCGGAGAAGGAAGTCGCCTTGAGCTGACCGACTCCATAAACCTCATCATCGACCCGGTCACCCCTCGTCTCGATGATGCGGCCGGACCCGTCCGGAGCAATCCAGATCTCACGTTCGGAAGCCTCGACGGTGGAGCTCACGGATCCATCTGCTTCCACGGACACGACATTCAACTTCGCCGTCGAGCGCGTGTGCGCAACGGATCCCACGTACTCGATTGGTTGGTCAATTGCTGTCTGCGCCAGCCGGTCGAGTATGGCGGCCGTGATTGGCGGCCTCGATCACTTCAACGCTGCCAGTTGCGCCACATGGCCCACACAGCCTCGGCGAGGCCTTCATGGCGTTGCGCCTAGCCAGCGGGTGCCTCACCGAACCAGATGA
The DNA here is from genome assembly GCA_964416735.1 of uncultured Iamiaceae bacterium. Classification (GTDB taxonomy): domain Bacteria; phylum Actinomycetota; class Acidimicrobiia; order Acidimicrobiales; family Acidimicrobilacustridaceae; genus CAYQFM01. The sequence goes on from CAYQFM010000153.1 coordinate 1,113, forward strand.
CGAACTCATCGTGGACGCTAACCACAATCGCATCGGCCATGTGCGCCTCGGCCAGGTACAGGATGATCAACTGGGTCTGGGCACTGTACTCCTCAGTGTTCGACCCCAGGGATGTCCATCGGGGCGCGGCCGTCCCACCGTGAACAGCTGAAACCTCACTTCTGTTGATGACCGAACCGGGAGTGTCTTGACCGCCGGAATGGTAGTGGCCAGTACGCCGGAATAGTAGCGTGTGGACCTGTGGACAGGGCTGTCACCTTCACTGGTTCCTATCAGCGGCGGATCATCGACAACGAGCTGGACGAGCTGTTCCCACAACTGCCGGCGGTGCTGCTCGACGGACCAAAAGCTGTGGGCAAGACCTCGACTGCCAAGCAGCGTTGCGTCACGATTCGCCGTCTCGACGTCGAGGCCGAGCGGCAGGTCGTCGCGGCCGACCCGTCGGTGATCTCCGGCGACGCCCGCCCGCTACTCCTCGACGAGTGGCAGCGCGTCCACCCGACGTGGGACGTAGTGAGGAGGCTGGTCGACGAGGACCAAAGAGGTGGCCAGTTCCTCCTCACCGGATCGGTCCCAACCCGGGAATCGCACTCGGGGGCAGGGCGGATCACCTCTATGCGCATGCGGCCCCTCACGCTTCCCGAACGCGGCATCGAGACGCCCTCGGTTTCGCTCGCGACGCTCTTGGCCGGTGGGCGTGCCGTCAGTGGACGCACGGAGATCGCCTTGGCCGACTACGTGGAAGAGATGATCAAAGGAGGGTTCCCGGGCCTGCGTCACCTCGACGGCCGTGCCCTCACCCGCCAACTCGACAACTACCTCGAGCGGATCACGAGCCACGACCTGCGTGAGGCAGGTTTCGCCGTCCAACGTCCCGCGACGGTGATGGCGTGGCTTCGTGCCTACGCTGCGGCAACTGGAACGACAGCATCCTGGGAGAAGATCCGCACCTCGGCGACCGTCGCTGCCGACGCCCACCCGGCGAAGACCACGACACAGCCGTACATCGAGTTGTTGACCGCGCTCCGCATACTCGACCCGTTGCCTGCGTGGGTTCCGTCCAACAACCACCTCGGTACTCTCACCCAATCGCCGTGCCACTACCTAGCGGATCCGGCCCTTGCGGCACGTCTTGTGAAGCGAAGCGCCACCCGTCTCCTGAGCGGAGACGCACCGAGGCCGGTGCAACCCCGAGACGGCGGGTTCCTCGGAGGGCTCTTCGAGCACCTCGCCACCCTGTCGGTCAGGGTCTTCGCGCAGGCATCCGACGCTACCGTCCACCACCTACGCACAGAGAAGGGTCGACGTGAAGTCGACCTGATCGTCGAGTCAGACGACGGGATTATCGGGATCGAGGTCAAGATGGCTGCTTCGATCGACGGCACCGACGTCCGCCACCTTACCTGGCTGCGCGACAAACTCGGCGACGAGTGCATCGACACTGTTGTACTGCACTCAGGTCCCGAGGCCTACCGGCGGCCTGACGGAATTGCTGTCGTACCGCTGGCACTGCTCGGCCCTTGACCGACATCTTTGGTGGATGACACGGTCAGGATGGCTGATGACTCGCTCGATCCCTAGGTGAATAGCGTGGGCTAGAGACCGCTTCGCGCATGGTCACGTCGTAGACAGAAGTCGGCCCGGGCCTCTCTCGAGGTTCCCGGGCCGACCCAGATCCGTTCGTCTGAAGTATCAGGACTTCTGATTGATCAGGATTTCTGATGTATCAGGACTTTGCGGCGGCAAAACCCTTGTCAAGATCCGCGATGATGTCCTCCACCGTCTCGATTCCCACAGAGAGGCGCACCAAGCCGGGTTCAACGCCGGCGCTGCGCTGCTCTTCCTCGTTGAGCTGGCCGTGGGTAGTAGTCGCAGGATGGATAGCGAGGCTGCGTGCATCACCCAGGTTCGCAACGTGGCTGTGCAACTCCAACGCCTCGACAAACTTCTGACCGGCCTCACGACCACCCTTGATGATAAATGCCGGGAGCGACCCCGCACCCTTGCCACCCGAGTACTTCTGGGCACGGTCATACCAAGGCGAATTGGGCAGACCGGCGTACTGAACAGATTCGACCTGGCTGTGGGTGGCCAGGTACTCAGCGACGATCTGGGCGTTCGAAATATGACGCTCCATCCGGAGGCTCAACGTCTCGAGACCCTGCAAGAAGAGCCACGAGTTGAACGGAGTGGTCGCCGCACCCAGGTCCCGGAGCAACTGCACCCGCGCACGGATGATGTAGCTGCCCGCACCCAGCGCAGGCCAGTAGCTGAGACCGTTGTAACTGGGGTCTGGTTCCGTGAACATCGGGAACTTGTCGTTCTGGGAGAAATCGAAGCTCCCACCATCGACCAACACGCCGCCGATCGACGTCCCGTGGCCGCAGATGAACTTGGTGGCTGAGTGCAGCACGATGTCGGCACCCCACTCGAAGGGGCGGATCAGGTACGGGGACGCAACGGTGTTGTCAACGATGAGTGGAACACCGGCATCATGCGCAGCGGCGGATACACCCTCGATATCCAGGATGTCGTTGCGCGGGTTACCGATGGTCTCTCCGTAAAAGGCCTTGGTGTTTGGCCGCACCGCTGCTCGCCACTCGTCGATGTTGTCGGGATCCTGCACGAACGTGGTCTCTATTCCAAGACGGGCCAACGTGTAGTGCAACAGGTTGTAACTACCGCCGTAGAGGGAAGATGACGCCACGACATGGCTACCCGAGTCGGCCAGATTCAAGATGGCAAATGTGGTAGCGGTCTGACCACTCGAAACTGCCAACGCGCCCGGGATTCCGACCGCGGTCTCGGTAGCGCCCTCAAGGCTGGCGATCCTGGCCTCAAACACCCCTTGGGTCGGATTCATGATCCGCGTGTAGATGTTGCCCATCTCCGCAAGAGCAAACAGATCGGCGGCGTGCTTGGTGTCGCGGAACTGGTACGCGGTTGTCTGGTAGATCGGTACAGCACAAGCGCCCGTCGCTGGATCGGCTTGTTGACCTGCGTGCAGTTGGCGGGTTTCAAAACCCAACTCGGGCTTGCTCACTTCTTCTCCTCGGGGATACGACGCCACGGTCGTGTGCGTCTTCGTGTTACCGGGAGACGAGATTAGGCTCTAATTCCCGACTGGTCTAGTCGGGTTTCAATATCCGTCAATGGGGCTCACGAATACCACCCCACGATGTCGACCACTACGTCTATGGAGCCAGCGTTGTTGTAGATCGAGATCTTGCCGCCTGCGCCGACCTTGACCACCGCAAGGTTGGGAATGATGGAGCCCGGTGTGAGATTCAGATTCGATGCCGTCGGCCGTGTTACCCCCGTTGGCCAAGCGGTCAGATATGTGCTGTAGCTCGGCGTCACTCCGGTGATGTTCACAACCACCGCCTTGGCATCCGCCGGCACACCGTTGATGCCGGCGACGGTGATTGACTTGAACGTTGAATGGCCAAGCTTGCCCAGCAGACCGACATTCTCAGGAGCTGGACGCGTGTCCCAGATGCGAACCGGGGTCATGCCACTGAACTGGGTGCCGGTGGTCGAGAAATAACCCACTACATCCACTACGAGATCTGTGGATCCGGCGTGGTTGTAGAACGAGACCTTTCCATCTGTTCCCACCTTGGCTATGACCAAGTTTGGCCGTACGTCACCAACTGGAGCGTTCAGGTTCGAAGCAGTGGGTTTGGTCTGCCCTGTCGGCCATGCCGTGACGTATGTGGTTGCCGATGGACTCACCGCTGTCACGTTCATCACAACCGCAGTTGCATCACTCGGTACACCGTTTCCGGTTACGGTCAGCGTTTTGGTCTGACCTTGGCCAATTTTGCCGAGCTGACCGACGTTTTCAGGAGCCGGCCTTGTGTCCCAGATGCGTTTGGGTGGCAGTTCATTGAAGTAGCTGGCATCGCTACCCGGCCCATACCAACCCATTACGTCTATGACCGCGTCAGTGTTGCCAGCGTGGTTGTAGAGCGAGATGGACTTGTCTGATCCCACCTTTGCCATGACCAGGGTCGGTCTGGTGTCACCCGGTGGAAGGTTCAGATTCGACGCCGTGGGCTTTGTCTGACCCTTGGGCCAAATCGTGAGATAGGTGTTTGCTGTTGCACCCACGCCCGTGACATTGAGAACCACCGCTGTTGCATCTGCTGGGACTCCAGCCATGCCGGCCACGGTGATGTTACGTGAGGTTCCGTGACCCCATGGCGATGTATATGGGCCGACCTTCGACGCCGGGCGCGAATCGATGATGCGTACCGGTGGCATTGGATGGAAGGAACCGGGATCGGATGGAGTTTCCGCACTCGGTACGGTCGGTTCCGACGCGGGCGAAGCCGCACTTGTTCCAGCGGCATTGGTGGCCGTGACCGTGAACGAATACGGGGTCCCGTTTGTGAGGCCGGCCACCACGCACGAAGTCGCGCCCGTTGTCGTGCAGGTACTACCATCGGGGTTCGAAGTGACCGTGTAACCGCTAATCGCTGATCCGCCGTCGTCTTG
>CAYQFM010000154.1:0-5610 GCA_964416735.1 uncultured Iamiaceae bacterium
CGATTATTAGCGCACCGACAGATATAAGGCCGAAGCTGGCGGAGGATAGAAGCCGCATTGCTGCTCGATGCGGATCTTTCACAAACGCTGGCAAGGCGGATGTGTACCTCATCTCTGCCCTTGATTCGGAGATTCCACGTTCCATATTCTTGATGTCCAATTCGTCGCTACATTTTGGCCAGATTACGACCGGATATCGGGCTATATCCACACCTAGGAGATTTCACATCTTTGCGAAACATAAGGCTGGGCCAGGGATAAGCCTGATATTCCGGCCAATTGATTGAATATCGAATAGCTAGTTATCCCACTCCAGTTTTTGGGTCGAGGTTGAAGGCTTCTTGGCCGCAGGTGCCCACGACGCGCTGGTTGGTCGGGGTCCTGTCACCTGCATCGAACTGAGATCGATCCAACACGAACTGACCGTCGGGGCACTGCTTGCGCCAGAGCACCTGGCCGGTGTCATCGTCGAGTACGGCCATCGAGTGGCCCTCATTCGAGATGGCGACGAAGGTGTCGCCGATCGAGGCGAGTGCGTTGATCGGGGTGCTCCACGGCACCGACCACGACTTGTCGATTCCCACGTACCGGACTACCTCCCGGCACGAGGCGTCGACGAATGTGCGCGACGCTGCAGACTTGCTGTTCCAGATGCTTGGCGAGTTCGATCGGTACTGGCACGCGTGCACGTAGTCCATCGGCAACGGTTGGTGTCGGAGCGCATCCTGGGCCGTGTCGACCGACCCTTGCAGGTAGCTCATCCCGCCGAAGTACGCGCCCACCGCGAGCATCAGCATCACAAGACCGGCCAACTGCCCGAACTTGCGGTCGACGAAAGGACGTCGGGCCAGCAAGGTGACCCCGACCAGCGCCGGCCCGACGAAGGCCCCCGCCGCGATGAATCCCAGAACCATGGCTTTCGGCGCGGCATCCGACAGGGGACCCAGGCTCCCCAAGATCCCATCAGGAAGCTCGAGTTGGGTGTTCGCCCGGTACAGCCCGACCAGGAGGGGCACCGGAACGATCAGATTCCAGTAGATCACCCAACGCAACGTCCGAACATCTCGCGAACGATGCTGATCCGCACGCCGCTTCGCCGCAGCACGGCGCTCATCAGCCTCCCGTTTGGCCGCCGCATCCTGTTCGGCAGTCTGGGTCTCCGCCGTGGGCGCCCACTCCCGCACCGCCAAGGCACGCCCCGGCGACGCACCGACCTGTCCGACCAGCTCGTCGAACCAAGGCTGTCGGCGCGCCGACGCGGTCGAGACGGCCTTGACCTGGTCGCGTAACACCGGCGTCAACTGCCCGTCGATCGCACACATGAACAGTTCGAGTCGCTCGCTCTGGGTCAACGTGCGAGCCTGACCTCCCGAACTCAACAGGGTCGCTTCCGCGTCGGCTACCTATTGGCGCCACCGCTGGCCCATCGCCCCAAGCTCCGCGTCGCGCACGCCGTAATGCGCGAGCAGGTCGTAGTTCCACAGGTCGTTCAGGAACGTCGCCGCAGATCGTTTGTCGGGCGATGCGCCCGGGGTGACCGCCACAGCAACCATCTCTCGCAGCCCCGGGGCACTGACCGGTACGTCGCCGTGCCGCAGCGTCACGCTCGGGTCGAGCGCGACGATCAGGTCGACAATGGCCACCGGCACCGGCGGAAAGACACTGAGCCACGACGCCAACAACCCCGGCACACCAGCAGAGAACATGTTGTTCTCTTCGAGATCCAACGTGAAGCGCTACCGACGGGCCAAGTCGCCCAACGTGATCGTCGCCCCATCCGGATCGGCACCCAGCGCCGCCGCGAGATCGCTCGGATCGTGGTAGCGATCACCGGCGAACAGCACACCGGTGTTGTCACGGTCGGCGGCGTCTCCGCTCGCACCTCGGGGATCATCACCCGCCGTGCGCACCACGAAGTCGTCCTCGACCACCGGACTGCCGCCACGCAACCAGGTGGCGACCTCGTCGGCTCCCCACCGAATGTCGATGTTGTAACGCGTACAACCCGCACACAGCGACCGCAACCGCTCATCGGCAATCCCCGAGAAATCGAACGGGGTATAGGAGTTCTTGAACTGCAACACCGCGGGACGGGCCAGACCCTCGAGGGGATGATGACCCGTCGCGAGCGTCGCGACGATCAAGCCGAACGACCAGTAGTCCCAACCGAAACCACCGTGCAACGCCATCGATTCGGGCGGCGAGTACAGGTCGGTCCCCCTGATGCTCGACATCGTCACGACATCCAGATCCGAGATCACCGCAAGCCCGAAGTCCGCAAGCACCACATCGACGGGGTGGTAACCACGCAGCAGCACGTTGTCGGGCTTCAGGTCGAGATGCGCAAGCTGTTTGCCGTGCATCGCGTCGATCGCGGCAAACAAGTCGCTGATCACGTAGTAGAGCAGCTCCGGATCGACCCCCTTGGGATGCTGAGAGACCAGATTCGTGAGGCTGCCGTTCGCAATCCATTCCTGAACCTCGAAATACCGCTCCCGGCCAAGAGCAACCAACGTCCCCGAACGTTCCATCCGAGGAACATGTTCCTCGCCAATCGTCGCCGCACGCTCCAACGCCCCACGGTCGATCGGTGTCGACGCGTAGAACACCTTGACGAACCGGAACTCCCCATCGTTCGGATCCGTGACCCGGTACACCTCGGCCTGGGTTCCCTCCACATCGAGCGCCGCCACACCGTGAGCTGTCACCCCACCCTCGAGGCCCGTCTTGGCCGCTGCATCGTCAACGGCCACCGACCGTCACCTCCTCTACTCGTCGCACCAAGGCGATGGTCACGTTGTCGGGCCCGCCACGCTCGAGTGCGACCGTGAGCAGGCGCTGCACACTCGACTCGTCGTCGTCGACCATCGCTTCTTGGAGTTCGGCCACATCGACATGCCCGAACAACCCGTCGCTTGCCAGCAACACGCGTCGGCCGTACAACGACTCGACGGCCACATGCGGTTCGACATCCTCGTGGGTGGGCATCCCACCGAGCGACTGGGTGAGCGGTCCCCGGTCGACGTCCGCGTCGTCGACCGAAACCTGGATCAACAGCCCCGACGCGGTGCATCACTGCTGAGAAGCAACGGACCCCCCACACGCCTTCAGGACATGGGCTCGTGCCGGGGTGCCAGATCGTTCCGGTCGACTTCCGTGGGCGGCGTCGCACGCCGTCCGAGCAACGTCAACAGGTAATCGCGCACGTCGGGCCATCGCGGCGCGAGATGATCGTGGGTGACCGCGCTGGTTTCCTCTGCGCCGTCGAATCCCGTATCAGCGATTCCAAACCGGAACCGTTGAACCACCCGCCTTGGCACATCGAGGCTCTTCAGCCCGATCCCTTCCCGGATCAGACCGAGGAACGGTGACATCTCGTACATCCGTACCGCATCGTTCGGCCGAGCATGCACCGCACCAAGTTCCTTCAAGACTGCATCGGTGGGACGGACCGGAGCATGAGCCGGGTCCGCTTCGAGCACCGCTGCGAGGAGCGCCCCCGGATCGTTGACTTCCCAACGGTGATACACCGAGTCGACACCCGCCTGATAGATCCGAAGCTGTATAAGCGGATGCTGACAATGTGGTGTGACCGCGACCGTGCGAACCGGAAGGTCGCGGATCCGATCGAGTGCCGCGATACCCGAATACACGTCGGTTCCGACCTCGCCAGGAGCGTTCTCGTCGAACACATCGACAACGGCAACGTCCACGTCCTGCCATTTCTCGAGCGGCCATCTGACCGCCTCGTCCTGGTCGATCACGGCAACGATTTCCGTCCGTGGGTCAGCCGCAATGGCCACCGACATCGCTTCTCGTTTCCATCGATCATCATCGACCACGACCACGCGGTGCTTACTCATAACTGCAGACGATAGTCAGGGATTTCCTTGTCACCCCGGGAAATCGGCCGAACCATCCGCCAGCCCCACTACAACGCGAACGTGGCGCCAACCTCGGATGACTCCGGGCCAGCGCCACATTCTGCGAGGTCACACCCCCATCCCTACCTCAGGTCGAAGTCACCCGTTGGGGATGAGCTTGAACAGGTTGACCGTGTTGGTCGAGCCGACCTTTGCCCGACGAACGAACACCGAGTCATGACACTTGAACGTGGCGTTTCCGTAGTTGATCCGCACCCACATCCCATTCGCAGGGACACGATTGAAGACCTTGAGGTAGTGGGCACGGCCATTGGTTGCCCAACCGCTCTCGCCGTTGGGGGCCGACACCCAGACCCAGGTGGTGGCGTTGCTGCCGCAGATCGACGATCCCTGCAAGTTCACGTGCCCCGACCACACCCACGCGGATGCCGTCGACGCGTGGACTGACATCGGAACCGCCAATGCCACGAGAACAGCGACCGCAGCTGCGAGTTTCTTCAACTTATTCATCTTCATGCTTCTCTCTACTTGAGGCCCGCTTAACGGGTCGGTGATTTCTGACAAGTCCCACGGTGCCAGTGATCGGTGTGCAGTTGAAGGGCTTCGATCGCGCGCCCGGACAACGTCCAACGCCAGATCGGCGCCAATACGACCCAGCGCGCATGCCTCGCACTGTCCAAGACCCCGGAGATGGACCTCGGCGCCACGGTTCGTGTGGGCGGGCGGGTGAACTGACCACCCCCGAAAGAAACCTGCCACCTCACGGTGGCACAGTCACCGGGCGAACTTGCCCGTGTGTAGGGCCCTCCACCCATGCAGATCGTGAACGGCAACACCAGCGAATTTCCGGTATCCAGCAAAATTCTTCTCGATCGTTGCGATACTGGCGGCGAGCTCGTTGGGCTCCGCACCGTGAAACGTCTGCTTGCTTTCAGTTAGGGAGGAGCCGAGATCTCTGGTCTCGAGTCCGACACGGAATCGAGACCCCGCCGCGTTCGCGCGATCCGCTGTAGGCGTCGCCAAGGCAAGCACGCCGTCTGCGCCTTCGAGCACGCGCCGGTAACTCATCACCGTCATCACGTCAACCGCCTGGGCCAGTGTTGCAGTCAAATCACGCCCCCCAGCCGTCACCTCGTGATACCAGAAGCGAATATCTACCTCCAGTCTTATGCCAGCCGGACGAGTAACGCCAACAGAGCGGATCAACTCCACGAAATTGTCAATCACCGCCGTATCCGGTGACGCCGCGTCGATCATCGGCTCAACGTCAAGATGAATCGCGTCGAATGGTGCGGCCTCAAGTGCCGGACGAAGCCAGTCGCGCACCACACGCTCCGGGAAATGGACCCAATCCGGTTCACCCCCGAGGGCTTGGACCTGCAACCCGACACCCTTCGCCGCCGCAACCGTTCGTGCGAGCTGCTTGGCAACCTGGGGACGTTGGGTGACGTTCCACGGCACATGGACAAAGACCGTGGCGACGCCCTGATCGATTGCCCACTGGAACAAGCTCGAATCACAAGCATCCCAAACCCAAGCAGCACGTTCCTGAATGCGCATCTCACCAGTCCCCTCAACGATCATTCATCGCCTCAATCCACTCTTCTCCCGTGGCGAACATCAGAAATGAGAAAGATTGAATCGCTCGGATTTTGGTACAACTTACTTCGCCGACGCTCCTATAGGTTGTCAAGCGGCATTTTGTTGGTGGAGCCAGTTCCGGTAG
>CAYQFM010000155.1:0-5581 GCA_964416735.1 uncultured Iamiaceae bacterium
TCAACAGTGATGTCTGGAACCACTCCCAGTGAAGGCGACACCTTTGGCACGCCGGTCTCGGCCATGATCTGGCCGGTCTTCAAAACGATCTCACGCGGGTCCAGCGGCTTGCCGGTGGCGTGTGCCGGACAGACGGCGGTGCAGCGACCGCACATGGTGCAGGCGTCGAGGTCGAGCAACTGCTTCCAGGTGAAGTCTTCGATGGTCGATGCCCCGAAGGACTCGAGTTCGGTCTCCATCAGGTTGGGCATCGGCTTCATGGCGCCCTTGGGGCGATTGCGGTCGCGCAGGTACATGTTGAGCGGTGAGGTCAGCATGTGGCGCAGCATCGTCACGGGGAGGATGGCCAGGAATGCGACAAAGCTCAAGATGTGCAGCACCCACCAGACCTGGTGCCATGTCTCGACGCGTCCGCTGCTGTTGATGGCGAGAGCAATTGGGTAACCGACAAACGACCACTTCTCGAATCCGGGAGTTCCCATCTCAGCGATGCGGTAGCCCTCGGTCATGAAACCCGTTACCGGCAATGCCAACAGCACCGCCAAGACGACCGCGTGCTCGGGCCGGGTCTTGATGCGGATGCGGTAAGGGCGCTGGATGTACCGGCGGATGATCGCCCACATCACACCGATGATCATCAACAGACCGGCTAGGTCGCCCACGAACGAGAACGCCTGGTAGACGCCACCGTGGAGGAACTTGAGGGAATTGGGCATCTGATGGTCGATCTCGAGCGTGGTGGTGACCGCTAGAAGGACCAAGAAGCTGAAGTAGATGAGCGAGTGCATCACGCCTGCGGCGGGATCACGCAGCAGGGTCTGCATGTAGGCGCCGGCGCGGAAGTCGCGGAGGCGGCGTCCGACATTCTCCTTGGTGGTTGCGCGATTGTCCGGTTTGCCACGCTCCCAGTTGCGGGTGCGGTGGCTGAACATGACGGCGCCGTAGATGAGGACGAGAGGTATGACGATGTAGAAGACGAGCTCGATGGCCTTGGGAACTCCGCCGAAGACCTCACGGCCCGGGAACTTGTGCTCCTCACGTTTCCACACCGCCGAAGACACGCCAGACAGAGCGGTGAACACGCCCATGCCGATACCGAGCCAGATGACCACCAATGAGAGCTTGGGTTTGGCGGTCTGCTTTGCCTCTTCCGAGGTTGTCTCAGGTGCACTCATATTGTGACAGAACCTAGTTGTTCGGCCGTCGTGTTACCTAGTTTCACCGGCCCACAACGGTTTATCGAGGCATCGGTTTTTTGCCTGGAACTCAGCCGTAGGTCTTGCGGTCGAGGTCGCGCAGGCGTGTTGCAAGCGACGCCAGAATCTTCTGTGCCAGGCCGGGCACTTCGTCCAGAACGCCCAGGAACTCACGCTGACCCAGCACGAGTAGCACCATGTCGGTATCGGCTGTCACGGTCGCGGTGCGGGGGCCTCCGTCGAGCAGTGCAAGCTCGCCAAACTGGCTACCTGTCTCGAGCGTGGCGACCCGTCGGCCCCTACGACGCACGGTGGCGGTTCCTTCGAGGATGACGTAGCACTCGTGACCCGTGGAGCCCTCTTCGACTATGACCCGCCCAGCTTCGACGGTGATCTCGTCGGATGCTCGGGCGATTTTCTGGAGATCTCGCTTGGAGAATGGTGAAAACAGCGGGATCTCTTCCAGATATTCGAGTTTCGAGTCGCGCGCCATGTGCCGATACTAGTGCTGCATCCCGCCCCGGTTGGCTGGATTTCAATACGGTGATGCCAGGTGGCACTCGGGAGACGTCAGTCGGCAGTCAGTACATCTACCTTGCACCGGATACCCGGAGAGTTGGCCAGACGTCGGTCCGCCGTCAGTAGCGGAATGTCGAAGACCTCTGCGATTGCAATGTAGGCGGCGTCGTACGGGGTGAGGTTGTTGCGCAACTCCCAGCACCGGTCGATGAAGGGGTAATGAGTGATTCTGCGGATAGGGAGCACTCTTAGGTCATCGATGGCAAGTTGGGCGCGCCTGGATGGAAGGTGTCGGCCCACAACCTGACGTCGGAGGACCGAAAGCACCTCCAAGTCGATTATCTCTGGGGCCAGCAGTGCTTCACCAACGAGGTGGGATCGTGCCAGATCACCACCGAAAGCATCGTCGGCGAGAGCTGTCGCTAACACCGAAGCGTCAACGACTATCACGTTGTTCCCGGAGAATTTCCACAGATGTGTCGAGTGGGACGGAGCCCCCGGCTCGTCCTCCGGCGCGTGCCAACACTTCTTCTACCGTGGGTTGGGCCGCTTCTTCTATCAACCGGGCTCGAAGGTATTCCTGGAGTGACTGACGCGCCACCGCTGCTCGAGCGCGCAACACGGCGTGGACATCGTCGGGAACGTTCTTGATCTGCACACTCGGCATGGCGCCATTCTAGCGCCACGAACGGCAAAATGGCGGACGGCGATGGTGGTGAAGGGGTAGTGGTGATGGGGTCAGTGGTGATGGGAATAGCGGCGGAGGGTGAACAAACACTTGGCGGCGTTCAGCCGGCTTGTTTGCGTACGGCCTCGGCCGCGGCGCGGGCTGCCTCGGCATCGCCCAAGTACCGCTCTTCTATTGGTTTGCGTTCGACCGGCAGGTAGTCGTCACCGAGATCGAACCGGATAGGGACGCCTGTAGGCAGGTTTAGATCAGCGATGTCTTCGTCCGAGATCGCGTCGAGATGTTTGACCAATGCCCTCAAGCTGTTGCCGTGCGCTACCACTAGCACGTTCTTTCCGGCGGCCAGATCGGGGACGATTGCGTCGTACCACCAGGGCATCATGCGGGCCACGACGTCGGCAAGGCATTCCGAGGTCGGAAGCAGGTCCGGAGGAAGGTCGGCGTACCGGGCATCGAAACGAGGATGGCGCTCGTCATCGATCGCCAGCGGAGGAGGTGGTGTGTCGTAGCTGCGTCGCCAGATGAACACCTGGTCCTTGCCGTACTGCTCCGCTGTCTGCTTCTTGTCCTTGCCCTGAAGATCACCGTAATGACGTTCATTCAGTCGCCATGAACGCCGCACCGGGAGCCACTTGCGGTCCAGCGTCTCAAGTGCCAATTCGGCGGTGCGGATCGCCCGGGTTTGTAGCGAGGTGTGGAGAATATCGACGACTGTTCCGGAGTCGGCCAAGGCATGACCGGCGGCCGAGGCTTCGGTTCGGCCCTGGTCGCTCAGATCCGCGTCGTACCAACCCGTGAAGAGATTCTCTTTGTTCCACGTGCTCTGGCCGTGGCGAAGCAGGACGAGAGTTGATGTCATACATCAATCGTACTGTCACCGAAATGGTGATGTAATCGTTGTCGATCCGCCTTGATCCGATGCGGATGCTGAGCCAAACACACATTCAGGCACAGCTTCAGGCACAGCTTCAGGGACATATGTCGATCACGGTGCAGGTTCCCGGAGAACCTTTGACTTAGAGTTGATAATCAGTCGCTCAACTTTTATCATGGTGAGCACTCAACGGGTCTGTGTAGGATCCGAGGTGACCTCAGAAGACCCGAATTCCAGAAGATTCAGATTTCGCAAGATTCAGATTTCGGTAGATCCAACCAGCAATTGATCCAGGAGCGGAAACATGCCCAAAGCAGTAGGTATCGATCTAGGTACGACGAACTCGGTGGTCTCGGTTCTCGAAGGCGGCGATCCGGTTGTGATTCCCAACGCCGAAGGCTCACGGACCACTCCATCGGTAGTGGCGTTCTCGAAGAACGGCGAGGTTCTCGTGGGAGAGGTGGCCAAGCGCCAGGCCATCACCAACCCCGATCGCACCATCAGGTCCGTAAAGCGTCACATGGGCACCGATTGGAAGATCGACATCGACGGCAAGGCGTACACCTCCCAGGAGATCTCGGCCCGCACGCTCATGAAGCTCAAGCGTGACGCAGAGGCTTACCTGAATGACACCGTCAACCAGGCCGTCATTACCGTTCCCGCCTATTTCGACGACGCCCAGCGCACAGCCACCAAGGAAGCGGGCCAGGTTGCCGGCCTCGAGGTCCTTCGCATTATCAATGAGCCCACGGCGGCCGCTTTGGCGTATGGCCTCGACAAAGAGGGCGATGACCAGACCATCCTTGTCTTCGACCTGGGTGGCGGCACGTTCGACGTGTCGGTGCTCGAGATCGGCGAAGGTGTCTTCGAGGTGAAGTCGACCCACGGTGATACCGCTCTCGGTGGAGACGACTGGGACCAGCGGGTGATCGACTGGTTGGTCGAATCGTTCAAGAACGACAACGGAGTCGATCTGGGCAAGGACAACATGGCACTCCAGCGTCTCAAGGAAGGCGCAGAGAAGGCCAAGATCGAGTTGTCGCAGGTGCAGCAGACCCAGATCAACCTTCCATTCGTGACGGCAACGGATGCCGGCCCGTTGCACCTCGACTACCAACTGACCAGGGCGAAGTTCCAAGAGCTCACCGCTGATCTGCTGGAGAAGTGCAAGGTTCCGTTCGAGCAGGCAATCAAGGACGCTGGTCTCGCCAAGGGCGACCTCGACCACGTGATTCTCGTGGGCGGGTCCACCCGTATGCCGGCGGTTGCCGAGATGGTTCAGGAATTCACGGGCAAGGAAGCCAACAAGTCGGTGAACCCCGATGAGGTGGTTGCCATCGGGGCTGCGGTTCAGGCCGGTGTGCTCAAGGGCGAGGTCAAGGATGTCCTGCTGCTCGATGTCACGCTGCTCTCGCTCGGTATCGAGACCAAGGGCAGTGTGATGACCCGTCTCATCGAGCGCAACACAACCATTCCCACCAGGCGCACCGAGGTGTTCACCACCGCCGAGGACAACCAGCCTTCGGTGGAGATCCACGTGCTGCAGGGCGAGCGTGAGATGGCGCAGTACAACAAGACGCTCGGCAAGTTCCAGCTCGTCGACCTGCCGCCGGCACCTCGTGGTGTTCCGCAGATCGAGGTCACGTTCGACATCGATGCAAACGGAATCGTTCACGTGTCGGCGAAGGATCGTGCAACGAACAAGGAACAGTCGATGACCATCACCGGTCAGTCGTCGCTGTCCAAGGACGCCATCAACGACATGATCAAGGATGCCGAAGCGCACGCCGAGGAGGACAAGAACCGCCGCGAGGAGGCCGAGGTTCGTAACAAGGCCGAGCAACTCGTCTATCAGACCGAGAAGCTCCTGAAGGATCAGGGTGAGAAGATCTCGGCCGAAGAACGTGGTTCGGTGGAGGGCAAGCTCGCTGAGTTGAAGACCGCCCTGGGCGGTAGTGACATCGACGCCATCCGCAATGGCACCGAGCTGTTGATGAACGCCAGTCAGGAGTTCACCACCAAGCTCTATCAGCAGGCAGCGGCTGACGATCAGCAGTACGCCTCTGCTGGCGGTGCGGGCGCGCCGGGCGGTGCATCGGCCCCCAATGACGACGAGGTTGTGGACGCCGAGATCGTCGAAGACGACGAGGGTGACGCGTCATGACCTCGGAACCGACCTCCGAACCCGACGAGGTCGAATCATTGTCCAGTCAGGATGGGACACCAGACGGTGTCCCATCTGCCGGCCCGGGTGGTGAGTCGGCCGAGCCGTTCAAGTCGACCGAGTCTGATTCAGATGAGATC
>CAYQFM010000156.1:0-5571 GCA_964416735.1 uncultured Iamiaceae bacterium
TCTCGAGCGCTCTGTCGCCAACTCGATCCTCGTCAAGGTCAACCAGATCGGCTCGCTGACAGAGACCCTCGAAACCGTTGGGCTTGCCACACGATCCGCCTACACGGCCGTAATGTCGCACCGGTCAGGCGAGACCGAGGATGTGACAATCGCCGACCTGGCGGTTGCTACCAACTGCGGGCAGATCAAGACCGGTGCCCCGGCACGGAGCGACCGTGTGGCCAAGTACAACCAGCTTCTGCGCATCGAAGAGGACCTGGGCGAAGCCGCCGCGTATCTGGGTGCTTCGGCATTGGCCCGGGGTGGGCCCGGATCGTGATATCCGCTCTGGTGCGCCGATTCATCTGGCCGATCATCGCCGCTGTGGCGGTGTGCGCGGTGCTCTATCTCGGGGCTTTTCCCGTGCGTACGTATCTCGATCAGCGCCGATCTGCGGCCGCCGCCGAGACGCGGCTCACGGATCTCACGCAAGAGAACGCCGACAAACAAGCACAGGTTGATCTGCTCTCTACGGACAAGGAGATAGAACGGATTGCCCGCGAGCAGTACGGTCTCGTAAAACCAGACGAAGAGGTCTACCGGGTGCTCCCGGAGCCACGGGACCCGGTGCGTACTCCTGACGTCTGGCCATTCCAGCGTCTGGGTTACCGCCTCGGATCGGAGGGATGATGCAGCGTTCGGCCAAGCTCGCGCTTGTCGGTGTGGTGGTGGTCCTGGTGGTAGGCGGCCTCGGTTTCTGGTGGTTTGTCCTTCGGGGTGATGCACCTGATCGACCGGCCCTTCCGGTGCGCACCACCGACACGACCAGCGCCGGGTCGTCGGATTCCGGAACCGCTGGATCTGGATCGTCGGATTCGGGATCAACCGGGGTGGAGGCGACATCGGCAGACATCGAGGGAGACTGGATCATCCGCAGCGGGGATGATGTCTTTGTGGGTTACCGGGTTCAGGAACTGTTCGGCGGTGAAACGGTGAAGAAGACCGCTGTCGGCCGCACCACCGCTGTAACAGGATCGATGACGATCGCCGGTGGAAAGGTGACCGCAATCGACGTTACGGCTGATGTCACCAAACTGGAGAGCGACGAAGAACGTCGAGACAAGAACATCCGTCGCAACGGCCTTCAAACCGATGAGTTTCCCGAAGCTACCTTCACGCTGACCGAGCCCATCGAGCTCCCGAGCCCTGTTGTGAGCGGAGAGAAGATCTCTGTCGTGGCAAAGGGCAAGCTGACCATCCACGGCCAGACGCGCGACGTTGAGATCCCGCTGGAGGCTAGTTGGTCCGGCGAGTTGATCGATGTGGTGGGTACCGCTCCGGTCGTATTCTCCGATTACGGAATCGAAGCGCCGAGTAACCCGATGATCACAGTCGATGACAACGGAGAACTGGAACTTCAGTTGGTCCTTGAACGCGGCTGAACCTCAGGACTCGCTGAACCTCAGGACTCCACCGTGGGCGCTGGTCGCACTCCGAAGCTGACGCTCCAGTTCTGCTCACTGGTGCCATTCACGGCGAATCGGAACATGTATCGGTGATCGGGTTGCACCGGGAGCGCACTGAAGTTCACCGATATGGGGACCGACATCGGGGTCCCCGGCTGCCAGCCTTCGGGTCGGTGTGCCTCGAACTGACCTGAAACCATCACGGGCATGTCGCTGTGCATGACGGGAATGCCATCTTCGTCAAGCAGTTCGAGGTGCCAGTCGTGCTGGATACCCATGCGATCCCAGGGGACCGAGATGAGCACCGCCACGGCAATTGGCTGTGGTCGTGGTCCGATCAATTGCAGGCCGGCTCCGAGCATGTAGAGCTTTGAGTCTGCAACCTGTGCGGAGTCGGCGATGAGGATGGTCACGCCTACCAGCGGTTCGTCGAAGTTGTCCTGTGTCGGCATCGGGACCCACCCTAGTGTTGTGGGGGCAATGCGAACGCAAGCAACCGACGATGACATCCAGATCGTTACGCAACTCCTCGGTCGTGCGCCCATGGGTGTATTTGCGGTCGTCGTACGTAACCCGGACGGTGCACCGGTGGTGATCCGCAACGAGCCACTGCTGAACGATGGGACACCGATGCCGACGCTCTTCTGGCTGGTCGATCCGATCCTGCGTCGTGAAATCGGTCGGTTGGAGGCCGAAGGTGGCGTGCGACGCGCTGAATTGGAGTGTGATCCTGACGAGTTGACGCGATCCCATGACCGGTACCGCCAGCGACGAGACGAGAGGATCCCAGTGGGCCATGACGGTCCCCGACCATACGGAGGTGTGGGAGGAACTCGTAAGGGAGTCAAGTGCCTGCATGCCCACTATGCCTGGTTCCTTCTCGTTGGCGATGATCCGGTCGGCCGGTGGGTTCATCGGCATTTGACCGACACCGGTAATCTCGATTCCCGAATCGATCCCCGAGATTTCGGAAGTGGGTTGTAAGTGACTGGTCCAGTTGCCGCAATTGACTGTGGCACCAACTCCACACGTCTGCTCGTGGCGGAAACGACCGCTGACGGTAAACTGCAAACGCTGGAACGCTCAATGCGCATCACCCGGCTCGGCCGGGGAGTGGATGGATCGGGTGCGCTGGACCCTGCGTCCATTACGGCCACGCTCGATGTGTTGAGGGAGTATCGAGCGACGATCGATCGCTTTGGCGTGACCCGGCTTCGAGCAGCGGCTACGTCAGCGATCCGTGACGCCTCCAATTCCGGGGCGTTCATGGGGCCAGCCAAGGAGATCCTCGGTGTGGCTCCTGAGGCGATCTCAGGAGCCGAAGAAGCCCGATTGTCCTTTGTTGGTGCAACTGCCGAACTGGACGGAGCGGCCGGTCCTTTTCTCGTTGTGGATATCGGAGGCGGCTCCACCGAGTTCTCTTTCGGAATCGACGAGTGTGAGGTGGCGATTTCGGCCGACATTGGTTGTGTTCGGATGAGCGAGAAATACTTCGAGCATGATCCTCCGCTGCCAGAGGAGTTGTACTGGTGTCTCAGTGAGGTCCGCCAGCACTTGGAAGAGGTCCAGCGTGACCTGCCACAGGTTCTGGACGAGCCGCGGTTTGTGGGTCTTGCCGGAACTGTCAGCACGACAGCAGCGGTGGAGATCGGGCTTGCCGAATACGACCGCGACCGAATTCACCACTTCACGTTGACCAAGGTGGCCGTGGAGGATGTATTCCGAACCCTGGCAACCGAACGCCTCGAGGATCGGGTGCACAACCCGGGGCTCGAACGTGAACGGGCAGATGTCATTGTCGGGGGCCTGTGCATACTGGTTGCGATCATGCGTAAGTGGGGGTTGAGTGAGTGCCTGGTTTCAGAGGCAGACATCCTTGACGGCATAGCGTCGGGCCTGATGTGACGACTCTCTTCGGCCGACGTGTGGTGCTGCGACCACTCACGACCTCCGACTTCGAACAGTGGCGTGAGGTGAGGCGAAGCAACTCCGAATGGCTCACAAAATGGGAGCCGTCACGCTCGCCCGGCCAACCCGATGTCGTGGAGGACAGGGACGCGTTCGGCGCCCGCTGCAGTGCTCGCCAGCGTGAACGGCAACTCGGGACGGGTTTCGGCTTCGGAATGTTCGTCGACGGTCTGCTGGCTGGTGAACTCAATTTGTCGTCCGTGCAGAGGGGTCCGTTTCAGAACGCGTATCTGGGCTATTGGATCGATGAGCGCAAGGCCGGAAACGGGTATATGCCAGAGGCTGTCGTGGTGATCGCGAGATATGTCTTCGAGGATCTCCACCTGCATCGAATGCAGATATCGATCGTTCCACGTAATGCCCCGAGTAGGCGAGTGGTGGAGAAACTCGAGTTACGTGAAGAAGGTACTGCTCAGCGGTATCTCGAGATCAACGGGGTGTGGGAAGACCACGTGCGTTACGCCATCACGGTAGAGGAGTGGCTTGAGCGTCGTGATGACCTGACAGCGGAATGGATCGGTTGATTCGACCTGCTGATTCGACCTGCTGTGTGATTCGAGAGCGTGTCAGGCGTTGCGGGCTTTCGCGTATGACTCAACGGTTTCCGCAGACGTGAAGTTGTACTCGAATCCGGCGGCCTTCAGCCGACTGTTGTCCATCCCGCGCCCGTAGCGCAGTAGATCCAGCAACTCGTCGGGCAGGGGAACTCCGATTCGAGCGAGCGGTCGAGTTGCTAGTGAAGTTGCAATCGGAGGCAACGGTGCCGTGCGCTTTCCGCAGATTCGTGCCACCTCGCTCCAGGGGATCAGACCGTCGCCGGCAACGTTGAAGATTCCCGGGAGCCTGTGTTCCAGCACGAAAAGGATGGATCGGATCACGTCGTCTTCGTGGACGAACTGGAATCGTGGGTCGAAACCGAAGATGGATGGTACGACCGGAAGCCCCAGTGCCCGAGTAAGTGCGGTCTCAAGATCGGGACCGAGCACGCTCGAGAACCTCAGCAGGGTGACGTTCACGTGCGGATTGTCTTCTGCAAAGTCCCGGACGTACCCCTCTACCGACTCCAGACTCTGCTCGATGGCGGTTGCCGGAGGGTGGCTGCGTTGGGTTTCCTCGCTGAACCAGACGGGGTCTTCCATGGCGGAGCCGTAGATGTACCCCGACGACTTGCCCACGACGTCACGAACCGTGGATCCGGCGCCCGAGGCGGCGGCAAAGAGGTTCATGGTGCCGATCACGTTGATCTCGTGCATTGTCGACTGCCGCATCTGGGTGGAGTCGACGACCAGGAATGTGTGGACAATGGTGTCGATCTTCGCTGCCCGGACTATTCGGCTGAGGATTGAGTAGTTCTCGTCGGTTCGGACGTAGTCGGTGCGACTCAGCTCGATGGTCGGTTCACGGGTGTCGAGGCCGATGATGACATCCACGGACGGATCGGTTTCGAGTTGTTGCGCAACGAGACCGCCCCAGAAGGTGGCGAGGCCGGTTATGAGGACGCGTCTTCCCATGCTGATCACCCGAACCAGACCGAGCGCCGCTTGCGCAGCATGTCGTAGAGGGCGGACTGGATCTGTTCACGGATGTTCTCGGATTCGTCCATCACGCGACTCCGTGAGTAGCGGTCCTGGTCGGGCGGTACATCAAAGGTCACGGGGTCGAGCACCTTGAAGTTGAACTTGGCGGGCAGATGCATGACCGAACCAAGTGCCGGGCCCAAGAGAACCTGGTTGGCGGTGATCGGAAAATAGGGGAGACCGAGGGCCTTTGCGGCCGTGTTGGACTTCCAGATGATCGGCATCGATTCCTCAGCACCGACCACAGCGATCGGGATGATCGGAACGCCGGCGCGCATGGCGATCTCCACGAAGCCGCCACGTCCGAAACGGCGGAGTTGATATCGCTGTGAGACGTGTTTGCCCGGGCCTTTGGAGCCTTCGGGAAACGCCAGGACGAGCTGGTCTTGTTCACGCAGCAACCTGTAGGCATTGTCGGGGTGCGCGGCCACGCCACCCAATCGTGACCACATCACACCCAGCACAGGGATTGTCTTGAAGAAATTGTCCCCGAGGCCGTAGACGGGACGCCCCAACTCCGTTTCGATTCCGTGGATCAGGGCGGGAGCGTCGCTTGGAATTGCTGAGGCGTGGTTTGCAAC
>CAYQFM010000157.1:0-2591 GCA_964416735.1 uncultured Iamiaceae bacterium
GGCCGTGAAACAGGAACGCTTGCGGTATTCGACATGGGCACGATGTTTATGCACCAAGTTGATCGTGCGCAATGTGACGCGGACCCGAGCGACCCATGACACATCTACCCATATCCTGAGTGGGTGCGACAACCACGCCACATGGTCATGGGAGCTGATCCCGACGCGATCAAAGGCGTGACTCTCACTCCCGGAATCGTCAGGCGTGTTCTCCAACTCGCCCGCCCATACCGAAGCCAACTCGTCGGGTTCGTCACGGTGATCATCGCCGCATCCATGGTGGCACTCGCTCCGCCACTCCTGTTCCGTCAGATCCTCGACGACGCCATTCCAGACCATGACCTGGGCAGACTCAACCTGCTTGCCGCGCTGGTGGTCACCGCCGCCCTGGCCGAAGCTGCCCTCGACTTCGGCCAACGCTGGTACTCCTCGACCATCGGTGAGCAACTCATCTTCGATCTGCGCGTGAAGTTGTTCGATCACGTCCAGCAGATGCCCATCGCCTTCTTCACCCGGACCCAGACCGGCGCATTGATCTCACGCTTGAACAACGACGTTGTCGGTGCACAGCGGGCCATGACCACGACGCTCGGTTCGGTTGTCTCGAACATCATCGTCCTGACTACAACGCTGACCGCCATGTTCGTGCTCGAGTGGCGCCTCACGCTCGTCGCCTTGGCGCTCCTCCCCTTGTTCATCCTCCCGGCCAAGCGGGTCGGTCGCCGCCTCCAGGAAATCACCCGCGATGGGATGGACCTCAACTCGGCCATGAACGCCCGGATGACCGAGCGTTTCGGCGTGTCTGGAGCCCTGCTGGTGAAGCTCTACGGTCGCCACGTCACAGAGACAGACGAGTTCGCCGAGCGCGCAGGACGGGTACGCGACATCGGTGTGCAAAACGCAATGTACGGACGGACGTTCTTCATCACCTTGACACTGGTCGGGGCGATCGGTGCGGCGGCCGTCTACTGGATCGGAGGTCGACTGGCGATCACCGGCACCATCACCATCGGCACACTGGTGGCGATGGCCGCTTTCGTGACGCGCATCTACACACCGCTCACAAGCCTCACCAACGCCCGAGTCGACATCATGACCGCGTTCGTGTCCTTCGACCGCGTATTCGAAGTGCTCGATACGCCGAATCCGATCGTCGATCGGCCGGCAGCAGTGACACTTCACAATCCGACCGGCCGGATCGAAATCGATTCGGTGAGCTTCAGCTACCCACCACCATCCACCATCTCCATCGCATCTCTCGAAGCCAAGACATCTGGGCCACCGAGCAGCAACGAGTCCGTACTCGTTCTCGACGATGTGAGCATCACTATCGAATCTGGTCAGTTCGTGGCTGTCGTCGGTCCATCCGGTGCCGGAAAATCAACGCTGGCCTCGTTGATCTCAAGGCTCTATGACGTGAGTTCCGGTTCGATTCGTATCGACGGTACAGACATACGGGATCTGACAACCGAGAGTCTGCGCTCTGCAATCGGAGTGGTCAGCCAGGACCCTCACCTGTTTCACGATTCGGTGATCGACAACCTGCTCTACGCTCGGCCCCATGCGACGCCTGATCAGGTCGAAGCAGCCTGCCGTGCCGCACAGATCCACGACGTGATCGAGGCCCTTCCCGACGGCTACAGGACCGTGGTTGGCGAGCGCGGATACCGGCTCTCTGGCGGAGAACAGCAGCGCCTGGCAATTGCCCGCATGCTGTTGAAAGACCCTCGCATCGTCATCCTCGACGAAGCGACGAGCAACCTCGACTCGGAGAATGAAGTGCTCGTCCAACAGGCATTGGCCACAGCGCTGGAAGGACGGACATCGATCGTCATTGCTCACCGCCTCTCGACCATCACAGCGGCGGATCAGATTCTCGTGCTGGACAGAGGTTCGATCGTTGAACGTGGCACCCACGCCGAACTGATCATTGCTGGCGGACTGTACGCCGATCTGTATCGGACGCTTGTGCGAGAAGGCCACGGGTAGCCTTCAAATCAGGGACTTCCGGCCTATTCACGGTGCAATAGCATTGCGGACGCCATGACCGTTCCCAACCACACGACCGGCCCGGGTTCCACGGAAACCAAGGACAGTCTGACCGAGGAGCATTACCGCGCCCTCGTGCAAAACAGTTCGGACGTGCTCATACTCCTTGGCCAGGACGGGGTGGTGCGGTATGTGAGTCCATCGGCAATGGAGGTGTTCGGTCGCAGGCCCGACGAGGTCATCGGCAGCACACCCGCGGATCTGATCCATCCCGACGACATTGAGATGGTCCGGGTACGCCTCGCACCGATGATGTACACGCCCGGCGGGCAACTCCACATCACGTTCCGGGCGCGACACAAGGATGGTTCCACGGTTTGGATCGAGGCGGCATGCAAGAACTTCGCCGATGACCCTTCCGTCGGTTCAGTGGTCTGCAGCTTCAGGAATGCTTCGGACCGCCATGAAGCCGAAGAAGCACTGCGTGAGAGCGAGGACCTCTTCAGATCGCTCACGCAGTCATCACCCATGGGGATCTACCAGCGGGACCTGAAAGGCAACTGCCTCTACGTCAACAGCCGGTGGTCGGAAATCACGGGTTT
>CAYQFM010000157.1:2603-5556 GCA_964416735.1 uncultured Iamiaceae bacterium
GAAGCCCAAGGGTTGGGTTGGCTGAAGGTCATTCACCCGGAGGACAAGGCCCGTGTCATCACCGATAGGGCATTCGACTCGGGTGAATTCCGAATCGTCCGCCCCGATGGAGAGGTGCGCTGGTTGTTCCTACGCTCGTCACCGCTACTGGACGCCGAGGGAAATGAGACGGGGCGGATAGGTGCCCTCGAGGACATAACCGAACGGGTTGATGCGCAGCAGGACTCGCGTCGCCTCACCGACATATTCGAGTTGACACGCGACATCGTGGCAATTGCCACCGGCAAGGGTCGCCTCATCTACCTGAACAAATACGGCCGTGAATTCTTCGGAATCTCCGAGACCCAGGAACTCGACCGAGAAACGAACAAGAAGATCTTCTCAAGAGTCCCCCCCGAGATCCTCGATCGAATGGTGAATGTCGTGCGTCCGGAACTCGGGGAGACCGGCCTCTGGAGCGGCGAGATCCCGATTGAAACTGACGACGGAACGCACGCTTCGCACCTGGTCCAGTTGCTCGTTCACACCGACGAAGCCGGCGACATCGAGTACTACTCGTGTGTTCTCCACGACATCAGTGAGCGCAAAGCGTTCGAGTTTCAGCTCGCCCATCAGGCCACCCACGATCCACTCACCGGCCTACCCAACAGGACGCTGCTGCTTGACCGGCTGGGCGTCGCTCTGGCCCGGGCCCGCCGAAACGAACGACACCTTGCCGTCCTCTTCTTGGATCTGGACCATTTCAAGGTGGTCAATGACAGCCTCGGTCACAGTCTCGGTGACCGTCTTCTTGTGGAGATCGCCAAGCGTCTCGGCGCTGCACTGAGGCCCGGCGACACGATCGCCCGTTTCGGTGGCGACGAGTTCGTGGTCCTTTGCGAGGAACTCGACGACCGCCACGATGCAATCCCGTTGGCGGAGAGGCTGGTCGACTCGATCTCGGGTCCGTTCAGCATCGACGACTCAGAGGTATTTGTACACGTCAGTATTGGAATTGCGTTTGCTGAAAGTGCGGAGGCCGACCCGGAAACACTCATCCGTGATGCCGATGCCGCCATGTATCAGGCGAAGGACCGTGGCCGGGCCCGATGGGTCATCTTCGACCACGCGATGCGGGCACACGCCGTCGAGCGTCTCGCCATCGAGAACACCTTGCGCCGGGCCCTCGAACGTCACGAATTGAAGGTGTACTACCAACCGATCATCGACTTGGACTACGGCCGGATCACCGGGGTGGAGGCCCTTGTGCGCTGGGGGCATCCCGAGCGTGGCCTACTGCTTCCCGGCGATTTCATCCACATAGCGGAAGAAACCGGGCTCATCATGCCCATCGGTAGGTGGGTATTCGATCAGGCATGCCGACAGGTTCAGCGCTGGCGAGTCGAGTATCCCCAGCTGAAGACACTCCACCTGTCGGTGAACCTCTCAGGCCACCAACTCGCCCATCCAGAAATCATCCGCGATGTCGGATCGGTCCTGGCAGAAACCGGGATAGACCCGTCACTGGTCGACATCGAGATGACCGAAAGCGTGCTGATGGAAGACGTCGAGGCGTCACACGTGACTCTCGCAAAATTGAAGGCGCTCGGCGTGCGATTGGCCATTGACGACTTCGGAACCGGATACTCGTCGCTCAGCTATCTTCGTCGCTTCCCCGTTGACCAGTTGAAGGTCGACCGGTCGTTCGTGGATGGATTGGGTAGCGATCCGAACGACTCGGCAATTGTGACCGCAATCATCACTCTCGCTCACACGTTGGGCCTCGAAGCCGTGGCGGAAGGCGTGGAGACGGCTGAACAACTCAGCGAGCTCCGCCGTCTCTCTTGCGACAAGGGACAGGGATTCCTGATGGCTCGACCCGCCACGGCAGCCGAGGTGGAAACGATGCTGGCCACTGACCAGCGCTGGTAAACGGTCGCTGCGACACCGGTAACCTGAATCGGTGACCCAGCCATCGGCGCAAGCATCACGTAGGCGCACCTTCGCGATCATCTCCCATCCTGACGCCGGCAAGACGACTCTCACCGAGAAGTTCCTTCTCTACGGCGGTGCACTCACAAATGCAGGGTCGGTGAAGGCCCGCTCCGGCCGACGTTCGGCAACGTCGGACTGGATGGCACTCGAACAACAGCGCGGCATCTCGATCACCTCGACCGTGTTGCAGTTCCCCTACAAGCCGATGGACACCGACGAAGGTTCAGACCCCTGGATCATCAACCTGTTGGACACTCCCGGTCACCGTGATTTCTCCGAGGACACCTACCGCGTCCTGGCCGCAGCGGATGCAGCCGTGATGGTGCTCGATGCCGCGAAGGGGATCGAGCCCCAGACGCTCAAGCTGTTCGATGTGTGTCGCCAGCGAGGGCTGCCGCTGCTCAGCTTCATCAACAAGTGGGACAGACCCGGGCACGATCCACTCGAGTTGCTCGACGAGATCGAGACTCAGATTGGCCTCTCGACCATGCCCGTGACCTGGCCCGTGGGAATTGCTGGTGACTTCCGCGGCGTGATCGACCGTCGCGATCGTGAGTTCACACGCTTTCTACGAACGGCCCACGGTGCCACAGAGGCACCCGAAGAAGTCGTCGACCATGACCGGGCGCTTGTAGAAGAAGGTGACGCGTTCACCGCAGCCCTTGACGAATTGGCCCTCGTGGAAGGTGCAGGTGAGAACCTGGACATCGGCGCATTTCTGGCCGCCGAAGCAACCCCTGTATTCTTCGGGTCGGCTCTGACCAACTTCGGCGTGCGCAAACTGCTCGATGCCGTAGTCGAGATGGTTCCGCCCCCCTCGCCACGCGTGGACGTGAACGGGGACTCCAGAGATCTCGATGCACCATTTTCGGGGTTCGTGTTCAAAGTGCAGGCCAACATGGACCCGTCACACCGCGATCGGATTGCTTTCATGCGGGTGTGCTCGGGGCGCTTCGAGCGTGGGATGGTCGTGACCCAC
>CAYQFM010000158.1:0-5546 GCA_964416735.1 uncultured Iamiaceae bacterium
GAAGCCGACCTGCGGGTTGGCGCAACGGGCAATGTCGAGGCTGCCACGAAGGTCGGACGTGTTCTGGCCGAGCGTGCCCGCGAGGCAGGGATCGAGCGTGCAGTATTCGACCGTGGAGGCTTCCTCTACCAAGGGCGTGTGGCTGCAGTTGCCGACGCCGCCCGTGAAGCAGGACTGGAGTTCTGATGTCACCCAATTCATTCCAACGTGAAGACCCCGACTCCCTGCAGCTCCGCGATTCGAAGGTCATCAACATCAACCGTGTCGCCAAGGTGGTCAAGGGCGGTCGTCGTTTCTCGTTCACGGCGCTCGTCGTGATCGGTGATGCCGCTGGTCGCGTTGGCCTGGGGTACGGCAAGGCCAAGGAAGTGCCGCTCGCCATACAGAAGGGGACCGAAGAGGCTCGCAAGAACCTATTCGCCGTTCCGTTGGCTGGCACCACAATCACCCACCCGGTGATCGGCCGCATGGGCGCCGGACGTGTTCTGCTCCAGCCCGCTGCCCCCGGTACCGGAGTGATTGCCGGTGGTGCTGCCCGTGCCATTCTCGAAGAAGCTGGAATTCACGACGTGTTGTGTAAGTCGCTCGGTTCGCCGAACCATATCAACGTTGCACGCGCCACAATTGCCGGACTCCAGGCGCTGAAGCGGCCCGACGAGGTTGCACGCCTCCGTGGCCTTTCGCCCGAAGAGTTCGTGCCGGCAGGCATGTTGAACGCCTACCGGGAGTCCCAGCGCGGAACCCGGACGCCTGACGAGGTTGCATGATGGCAGAGCTTCGGGTTACACAGGTCAAGTCCGCGATCGGGTCGAAGCCCAAGCACCGCGGTACGCTGCGCGCCCTTCGGTTGGGGCGTGTAGGTAAGTCCCACGTCCTGCCAGACCGCCCCGAAATCCGTGGCATGATCGCCAGGGTGCCGCACCTCGTCACCGTCGAGGAGATCGGCGGCGACACCACGCCAAACAGGGAGACTCAGTCGTGAAGGTCCATGACCTCAAGCCACCGGAGGGCGCCAACAAGCGCCGCAAGCGTGTCGGCCGTGGAACCGCTGGCAAGGGCGGTAAGACCGCGGGCCGGGGCACGAAGGGCCAGGGAGCACGCGACACCATTCCCGCCGGGTTCGAAGGCGGGCAGATGCCGCTTCACATGCGCGTGCCCAAGCTGCGTGGTTTCAAGAACCCATTCCGGGTTGAATACCACGGCATCAACCTGGACACCCTTGATGCCAGCGGTCTCGATGAAGTGAATCCCGAGGCTCTTCTCTCGAAAGGTCTTGCGCACAAGGGTGCGTTGGTCAAGGTTCTCGGACGTGGACAGATCAGCCGTCCCGTCACGGTAAAGGCCCACGCATTTTCGAAATCCGCAGAGGCCGCCATCACTGCCGCCGGAGGAACCACAGAGGTGATTCCGCTTCCGTGGGGTGACCGTCGACCACCCGCCAAGGGGAACCATCTCACCAACCGTTGATGTCGGGTAAGTTCGCGAAGCCCGAATCGGTCAGACCAGGAGAATCCGGTTGCTGTCCCACCTGAAGAACATCTTCAAGGTCAAAGATCTACGAAACAAGGTCCTGTTCACCTTGTTGATGATCCTTCTCTACAGGTTGGGCGCGCATGTCCCCGTTCCCGGCGTCGATGTTGCGGCACTCCGCCAGATGCAGGATCAGGCCAGCCAGGGTGGCGTGCTCGCATTCCTCCAGCTCTTCTCGGGCGGTGCGCTCACCCAATTCGCCGTGTTTGCGCTCGGGATCATGCCGTACATCACGGCGTCGATCATCATGCAGATCCTCGCCGTGGTCATTCCCAAGCTGGAGCAATGGCAGAACCAGGGTGCTGTGGGTCAGCGCAAGATCACACAGTGGACCCGCTATGTCACGGTCGCCATTTCGATCATGCAGGCGACAGGATTCACCTACCTGTTCCACAATGGCGGCGGCGGTTTCGGTGGAGGTGGTCAATCCGGCCTCGACCTGATGCCCAACTTCGACGTTTGGCATGTCCTCCTGGTTGTACTCAGCCTCACTGCTGGTTCGGCCCTGCTCATGTGGATGGGCGAGTTGGTGACCCAGCGCGGCATCGGCAACGGAATGTCGCTGTTGATCTTCGCTTCGGTGGTCAGCACCCTCCCTGCTCAGGGCAGCCAGATCAAGGCCCTCGGCGGTTGGTTCGCACTTGCCGTGACCTTCGCTGCGTTCCTTGCAATTCTCGTGGCGATTGTCTTCGTGGAGCAGGGTCAGCGACGTATCCCGGTTCAGTTTGCAAAGCGTGTGGTCGGGCGACGCATGTACGGCGGTTCGAGTACGTATATTCCGCTGAAGGTGAACCAGTCGGGTGTGATTCCGATCATCTTCGCTTCTTCGGTGCTGTATCTCCCCCAACTGGTTGCTGGACTCCTGCCGGCAGACGGCTGGGGTGCGAGCGTCCAACGATTTATCGACCAACACATCGTGAACCCGACAGATCCGGTCCACCTCATCTTGTTCGGTGCGTTGATCATCGGGTTTGCCTACTTCTACACGGCGATTCAGTTCGATCCCATCAAACAGGCGGACCAACTCCGCAAACAGGGAGGGTTCATTCCTGGAATCCGGCCGGGTCCCCAGACCGAGCGGTATCTGGCGAAGGTGCTCTCGCGCATCACGCTCCCCGGAGCACTCTTCATTGCTGCGGTCGCGCTGGTGCCGTCACTCGCCCTCACATCGTTCCTGCCGGGAACCCAGGTTTCCTTCTCGGGTATCTCCATCCTGATCGCGGTCGGTGTGGCCCTCGAGACGATGAAGCAGATCGACAGTCAACTGATGATGCGAAACTATGAAGGGTTCTTGAAGTAGTGCCAGTCCATCTCGTCATCTTCGGACGACAGGGTGCCGGCAAGGGGACCCAGTCGGTACGCCTCTCCCGGCACTACGGAGCTGTCCACATCTCCACGGGTGACATGCTCCGTGATGCTGCCTCAGCGGGTACGGAACTTGGCCTGCAGGCCAAGGAATACATGGACTCCGGGCGTCTGCTGCCCGATGACATCATGCTTGGCATAGTGCGCGAGCGCTTGGCGGAAAGCGATGTCCAAGAGAGCGGATTTCTCCTTGATGGCTTCCCACGAACCCTGCCGCAGGCCGAGGCTCTGCTCGGGTTTGCTTCCATCGATTTGGCGGTAGACATCGATGTTCCCGAGGAGATCGTCGTCGACCGCATCTCGAGCAGGCGCGTGTGCTCGGGCTGCGGAAACATCTATTCGCTCGGTCAGCCACCGTCCGATGCCTGGAACTGTGACAAGTGCGGCGCCGCTGTCATTCAGCGTGACGATGACACGCCCGAGGCGGTCGAGAAGCGACTTGCCACGTACAGGACGCAGACCGAACCGGCAATCGGAGTGTTCTCGGCCAAGGGAATGCTCGTGAGAGTGGACGGTATCGGCTCGCCTGACGATGTGGCGGCCCGACTCATCGGAGCCGTCGATACTCAACTCGCCTCTCGTGGCTGAGTGTCGGATGTTGTCACGCCCGAGCCGGGTTGGTGTCATTGGCGAGAACCCGCTAGAGTACCTCTCCGGCCTTGCGCGCCCGTGGATGGGCGCACGAGCTGAATGCACCGCGTAGGGAGGTTGCACACTGGCGAAGCCCAAGGAAGACGCGATCGTTCTCGAGGGAACGGTGATAGAGCCATTACCCAATGCCATGTTCCGTGTCGAACTCGAGAATGGCCACAAGGTGCTGGCTCACATATCCGGCAAGATGCGGATGCATTACATCCGGATCCTCCCCGGTGATCGCGTCCAGGTGGAGTTGACGCCATACGACCTGAGCCGTGGGCGCATCACCTATCGGTACAAGTAGTCAGATCGCCATATCGGATACGTCGACTGGGCCCTACGGGCAGCCAATCGACACCCGAGCGACCAGTAGAAGTAACGACAGACAAGACAACTGAGAAGTCCGACAAGGTCGGACCCGCCGGGGAGGTGCCCCGGTGTTCCTGAGAATGAAGGATTCAGGCGAGAGCATGAAGGTACGTCCCAGCGTTTCCAAGATGTGTGAGAAGTGCAAGGTGATCCGACGCCATGGTCGCGTTCGCGTCATCTGCACGAATCCGCGCCACAAGCAGGTGCAGGGCTGATGGCACGCATTGCCGGAATCGATATCCCCCGCGAGAAGCGCCTGGAGATATCGCTCACCTATATCTACGGCATCGGTCGCACGACCGCCCAGCAGATTTGCGATGCCACCGGAATCGGCCGTGACACACGAGTCCGTGATCTCACCGACGAGGAGGTTACGTCGATCCGTAATCACGTCGACCAGAACCTCAAGGTTGAAGGTGACCTGCGACGTGAGGTCGATCAGGACATCAAGCGCAAGATGGAGATCGGGTGTTACCAGGGCTTGCGTCACCGCAAGGGTCTGCCTGTGCGTGGTCAACGCACCCACACCAATGCACGCACGCGTAAGGGACCCAAGAAGACTGTCGCCGGCAAGAAGAAGGTCACCAGGTAATGGCAAAGCCGCCAGCCGGGGGTCGTCGTCCCCGCAAGAAAGAGCGCAAGAACGTCACCTATGGCATTGCGCACATCAAGTCGTCATTCAACAACACCATCGTGAGCATCACCGACCAGTCCGGCAATGTCATTGCCTGGGCGTCGGCGGGCAACGTCGGTTTCAAAGGCTCGCGCAAGAGCACCCCGTTTGCAGCCCAGACGGCCGCCGAGCAGTGTGCGCGACGAGCCATGGAACACGGCGTGAGGAAGGTCGACGTCGTAGTCAAGGGCCCCGGGTCCGGACGCGAGACCGCAATCCGCTCGCTCCAGAGCGCCGGCATCGAGGTGACGGGGATCAAGGACGTCACGCCGGTTCCGCACAACGGATGCCGTGTCGGCAAGAGACGGAGGGTCTGATCTCATGGCTCGATACACAGGACCGAAGGCGCGGGTCTCGCGCCGTCTCGGCACGAACATCTGGGGCACGAGGGGCGAGACGATCGCCCTTGACAAGCGCCCCTACCCACCGGGTGAACACGGACGTACCCGCCGCCGCGGAAACGTTTCCGAGTACCTGCTCCAGCTCCAGGAGAAGCAGAAGGCCCGCTTCACCTATGGACTCTCCGAGAAGCAGTTCCGGAACCTCTACGAAGAGGCGAACCGTCGCGACGGAGTGACCGGTGAGAACATGCTGCGTTTCCTCGAACTCCGGTTGGACAACATCGTCTACCGTGCCGGGTGGGCTGCAACGCGGCCCCAAGCCCGCCAGTTCGTCGGGCACGGACACATCGACGTCAACGGCAAGCGGGTGGATATTCCGAGCTACCGGGTCCGGAAGGGTGATGTGATCAGCCTCCGCGACAAGGCTCGCAAGATGGTCACGGTCCAGTGGAATCAGGATGTCCTGGATCGCAAGCCTCCGGCGTGGCTCGAGGCTGGTGGCGACGAGTTCTCCATCACCGTTCGTGAGCTCCCACTCCGTGAGCAAATCGACGTACCTGTTCGCGAACAGCTCATCGTCGAGCTGTACTCCAAGTAATCACGACAAGAAACCACGACAAGTAACCACGATA
>CAYQFM010000159.1:0-5536 GCA_964416735.1 uncultured Iamiaceae bacterium
CAGTTGGTCTGTTGTTGGTCAACAGATCTGGTCTTGTCGTAGATGACAGGTGACAAACACGTGAGCGTTGTTCCATCCCCGGTGTCGAACACGACGTTCACCGGTGTTGCTGTGACCGTTGCAGTCACCCCTGAAAGCGATGCACTTGCCGATGAACTACTCCAGAGATTGTTGACCCAGTACCAGGTTGGAATACCGACTATCTGATCCGAACCAACCGGTGGGCTCAGCCCGATGTCGGGTAGGTCGAGATTCAACTGTTCAGAGGCCATCTGGGCTACCTGTTGAGAGGTGACCGCAGATGCCTGTGGATTACCTGGGTTGTAGATGACAACAGATGACTGTGCGATTGCACCTGAGGAATCCGTGCAATCCAAGAAGTAGATGGCGTTCAGTTGTGGTGCGATTGTGAACCCGGGTGCCTTGATGCTCTTGGTTCCGGGTTCACGAACCCCGAGGCGCATCTGGCGATATCCACATCGCAGGCGTGGTTTGGTCCCTCCAGCGGAAGTAACACCCCCGCCACTCGATGCCGATTGACGCACGATCGCTGTAGGAGCGCCATCGGAGATGGCGCCGCCTGGACGCGCAGCGGGAAAAGAAGACTTGCCAAATGATGGGCTGGGCCAGAAGAGAACGCTTTGAAAGATCACAAGTGTGATCATCGAGATGATCAGTGGTCTGCGGGAGCGCATCCTGCTCGTCCCTCCCATGCTTCATTGACTGTGTTTTGTGAGATTTTCCAGACGGCATCGCTGTAGTCGAGATCGAGGACAAAGAGATATGTCTCGATCTCGTCATCCAGAATTTCTCCGGTTTCCATCGCAACCAGTTGGGTGTCGTCAACGAGGCAGACGGAAACAGTTGCAGAGTTCTCTGCAATCTTGGTGATCGTCGGATACAGGCCGAACTGGGTGGGGTTGGGGAGACGCACCTCTTGGCCGAGAGCCTTTCTGTCCTCGAGCAGTTGCGCTAGCCGATCGCGCGCGTCGCCCGTCATGACTTCATCGATTGCTGGATGGTTTGGATCAGGTGGATTGCTTGCTGCGAGGTAGACATCCCAATATTTCGATACAGCGGCCAAGATTGCTTCCACCTCGGTCATCGCCGATGTGGACGTTGTGTCCGCCGCCACTGTTGTGTCGGGTGGCGAACTGGCGGTGGTTTCAGGAGTCGCCGACGCATCGGTCGAACGACTGCATCCGGTGGCAAACCCTCCGGTGATGACGGCGACAGCGACAGCAGCGGCAACTACAGCAGTTGTCGATCCAATTCGACGATGCATGGGCACTCCTGGCAGGTCGGACAATGCAGTTTCAGTGGCGGTACGCAACACCGCCCAGGAAACCTATCTACATCCAGAAGTCATCTCAAGTATGGAAAGTGTGGTAAACATCACAGAATTCACTATCTGTGGCAGCCCAACCGCTCTACGCCAACTTCAGGCCAGAAACCGCTCGCCCCAAGGCGAGCCTGCGGTAACTGATACTGGAAACCGGTATCAGTTACCGCAGATTGGTGGTTTTGTGGGTGGAGCAGTCTGGAGGCTCGTCGGCTCATAACCCGAATGTCGTAGGTTCAAATCCTGCCCCCGCTGCCAATCAGGCCCTGGAAATCGAGGTTGCCCGGGCCTGAAAGGTTCGAGGGATTTGACCACTCCTCTACAAACCCTCGTTTGCGGAGGTTTGGTTCCGTCGCCGTTCGCGCGGGCTTGTGCCAGACGGCAAGAGTGGGTGATTTTGGTGGGGCCGCGGCGGCGCTGGAGGACATCGAGCCGCGCGACGACCTGCGGTGCGCCCCGCCTCTCTGAGGTATTCGACCAAGCGATGAAAGAAATCTCTTGCAGCAATGATCGTGCGTCCGGATGAATTCCATCTTTGCAACAGAACCGAGAGTGTGTACAGTGCCGGTACTGAATAAATATGCAGAGAAAGGAATAGTCAATTGGACAGCGGAAACACAGCCTGGCTGCTGATCTCGGCAGCGCTCGTCCTGTTCATGACACCAGGCTTGGCACTCTTCTACGGCGGCATGGATCGCGGCCGAAACGTGCTCAACATGTTGATGATGAACTTCTGGTGTCTTCTCACCATCCCGATTCTGTGGGTGGTTGTCGGATACTCACTGGCCCAGGTGCCGTTCGAGAACAGCTTCATCGGCTCGTTCGATAATGCATTTCTGTCGGGCGTGAAGATCAGCGGCGAGGATGGTGGCTTCACGCTTCTCACGGTGGCCTTTCTCGGAATGTTCGCGGTCATCTCACCCGCGCTCATCTCAGGAGCGGTTGCCGACCGTATGAAGTTCTCGGCTTGGGCGATATTCGCACCGGTGTGGATGCTCCTCGTGTTCGTCCCGGTCTTCAAGTGGATCTACGGCGGTTGGCTTGCCCAGCGTGGCTCGCTGGACTTCGCGGGGGGCACCGCCATCCATATCAATGCCGGAATCGCTGCTCTGGCTTGCGTTTACGTCCTGGGGCGACGCAAGGGGTGGCCGCGAGAAGGTCATCCGCCGCACTCGATGCCGCTTGTGATGTTGGGAACCGGCATCTTGTGGTTCGGTTGGTTCGGGTTCAATGCCGGATCCGCGCTCGCAGCAAATGGCATAGCCATTCAGGCATTCATGAACACGTTCCTGGCTGCGGCTGCGGCCGGGTTGTCCTGGTCGGTGGTCGAGCGTCTGCGTGATGGTCACTTCACCAACTTGGGCGCCGCATCGGGAATTGTCGCGGGTCTTGTCGCCATCACCCCCGCGGCTGGCCATGTGGCCGGCATGTCACCCATCTTCATTGGCCTCATTGCCGGCGTGGCCTGCTGCTACGCGGTGACCATCAAGACGAAGATCGGCTACGACGATGCGCTCGATGTGGTGGGCGTCCACTTCGTGGGAGCCCTGGTGGGGTCACTTCTCATAGGCCTCTTCGCCGACCCCGAGTTCTTTGGAGGAGAATTCAAAGCCGGGCTGTTCTACGGTGGAGGTCTTCACCTGCTATTCGAGCAGGCGTTGGCAAACGGGGTCGCCATTGTGTACTCATTCGTAGTAACTGGCCTGATCATGCTTGCACTCAAGGCAACCATTGGTGTCCGGGTGGATGAAGATACCGAAGTGAGAGGCCTGGACCTAGCCGAACACAGCGAAACCGCGTACCACGGTGATGCGGTTACGGGTGGAACTGCGGGCTTCATGGAAGCCGCTCGAAAGGTGGTCAACCCATGAAACTGGTAACTGCGATCATCCAACCCCACTTGCTCGAAGCGGTGAAAGAAGCCTTGAGCGAGGGCGGTATCAACGGAATGACCATCACCAAGGTGCAGGGCCACGGACGCCAAGGTGGCCACACCGAGGTTTACCGCGGCACCGAGTATGCCGTGGAGTTTCTCCCCAAGATCAAGCTCGAGGTCATCGCCTACGACTACGACTACGACCGCATCCTTCGGATAATCCGTGATGCAGCCAACACCGGAAACATCGGTGACGGCAAGGTCTGGGTCACCGACCTCGACACGGTGATGAGAATCCGGACGGGTGAGTTGGACGAGGACGCCGTCTGATCGCTGAGGCTGTTGTCGCCGTGACCGTGACAGGCCCGGTGGGCCTCTGGAACTATTTGACCAGTCGCATGGCCCATTTTGGTTGCGGGATGCAATTTCTTGGCATATATATCTGCCCAATCGATTATTGCTTATCGATTGACTAATTGAAGCGTCCAACCGATGATCTCGTCTGAGGTCGATGGCGCAGGGTCAACCAGTCAGCAAATTCACACGAACTGTGCACCGGAGCGCTCGCTTCGGGTGAGCATCCCAGAGAGGCATTGGCAATGCGGAAGAACGTTGCAAGCGCACTGACAGAGAGAAGTGGTTCGACAGCCGTGCTTGGCAAGAGAAGCGTTGCGCTTGCAGCGCTTGCATTTACAGCTCTTGTTCCGATGGCCGCTTGTGGCTCCAGCGATAACAACGCTGCGGACACCACCGCGTCCCAAGATGGCCAGACTGCTCCGACAACTGATGTGTCTAATGAGGATGTCATCGAGAACTCGGGTACTGGCGAGGTGGAATCTTTTTCTTTTGATCCAAAGCCGCCGACTGGAAATGTATGGGGATCTCAGCAAAATCCGATAAGCGCCGCCTATTTGCAAAGGACCGCAGGGTACCTCAACTACCAGAGGCCTGATGTGTGCCAACATCCCGATCTCGTTTCCAATGCGAGGCCTTTCACAAGAGAAAAAATCAACGCGACTTATAACGATGTCTACGTGGAGATCAATGGATCGGTAAACTTATATGTGCTTGCCTGTTCCGGTCTGGGTGGTGCAATTTGGCCCGGTACGAATGGACCAGGCGGTGAGGGCATCTCGGTACCATGCCCAGGATGGGCAGGAGATGCGGTGGATGGCTTTGGTGCCGTGTACTACTCATACACGAAGGGCGGTGGTTGGGCAGGCAACATGACCGAATCTGCTGGGGGGTATGGAAGCAAGCATGATGGCCTATGGAACTATCGTTTCCATAATTGGAACAATCAGGACGTGAGCCCGAGGATTTCGCTGCTCTGCCAATTTGACGATGTAGTTGGTGGTGGCTGAGCCGCCAGCGTGCAGGATCAATTGATTCATACACCGATGGGGGCGCAGCGGGCCGAAGAGAGCGCTCAGATGATGTTTCTGTCCTCGGGTGAGCGTGTTCTTGGATGAGCGTGCTCTGCGCCTGCATCGTGAAGGATCAGGAGTTGTCCATCTTGTTGATGATGTTGCCGAGCTGACCGGTAACACCACCGAGTCCCTTCAATGCACCTGCGCCAGCGCCGTCGACACGGGTGTTGTTGGCACCCTGCATCCGCGAGTTCTTGAGGCCTTTTTCTTCTCCGACCTTGTTGTCGCTTGAAGCGATGTTCAATTTGGTCGATTCGGTCTCCACCTCGTGGTGGTGATGCTTGTCTACGTTGCGGTACTTCATGTAGATGATTCCGTAGAACACGAAGCCCGACAGGAAGAATACGTAACCAATCGCATTCCCATCGCCCGAGTCGGAGCTGGCAAACAATATGGTCGCGAGTTGGCTTATCTGGTTCATGGTCAGCCTCCCGCCAGCAAGATGATGATGCCGATGATCATTCCGATCACCTGGACCACTGCCGACACACCCAGCAGGGCCAGTTGGTTCAGTGGCACGCTACCCATGGTCTCGCCGGTGCGACCGTTGACCGCAACGTAGTGCAACAGGCCCTTGCCGCCTCCCTTGTCCTCGAAATAGCTGTACAACCAGACAGGGAGGTACG
The DNA here is from genome assembly GCA_964416735.1 of uncultured Iamiaceae bacterium. Classification (GTDB taxonomy): domain Bacteria; phylum Actinomycetota; class Acidimicrobiia; order Acidimicrobiales; family Acidimicrobilacustridaceae; genus CAYQFM01. The sequence continues at coordinate 5,275 of CAYQFM010000159.1, forward strand.
CCGAAATCCACCGCTGTCCGATGACGTCGAGTTGCTCCCTGTCCCAGCGAACCCCGCGGTCGTAGAACTCGAGTGTCTCGTTCGCACTGTGTCGGGTGATGTCTCTGGATTGCACGTCGACCAGCGGGGCGAGATCGCCCGTGTTCGTATCACGTCGTTCAGATGTGAAGCCCGAGAGAAAGTTCGAGTCGTACTTCACGGAGTTCTGCACATCGAACGGCATGATCGAGTTGATGATGTTGTTCGTGTTGTGGAGCCCACG
>CAYQFM010000160.1:0-5532 GCA_964416735.1 uncultured Iamiaceae bacterium
TTCCGGGAACAGGCGGATGTTGAGGGTGTGCAGCACACGTCCGCTACAGGGAGCGGCGAAGTACAGCTCCAGGTGGCGCGCGGTGTTCCACGCGAACGTTCCCACCCGACCGTCAGCGGAGATGCCGAGGGAGTCCAGGGCACCCGCCAAGCGGCGTGTGCGTTCCGCCCACTGACCGTAGGTTGTGCGGTCGAAGCCAGTCGCGGTTCCCGTGACTATCTCCTTCGGAGCGGTGTACCGCTCGGCCCGCTCGAGGAAGTGGTTGATCGTGAGCGGACGGTCCTGCATTGTGCCGAGCATGGTTCCCCCTGGTGAGATTCGGCCGGGCTGGTCGCTTCGACGCCCCGGGAGCGTGAGAATTCATGCAAGCGGGGCGTGAGGATGCATGCAATGTAGGCCGAATCGGCACCGCCATGTTGCCAAAGCACACCCCGCCGATAGCGTGGGCCGTCCATGTCGAGAGCTACCGGGAGTCAACCGTCGAGATGAGCGAAGCCTCCACCAGCGGGTCCACAGACCTCTCCACGCCGCGTTCCCCACGCGGCCTTCTGCCTCTCATGGGTGCGGCGATCATCGCACTTGTCATTGCCAACAACGTGGGCAACGCGGTCTGGGCCAAGTGGATACAGACCAACCCCATCGGACTGCTGGCACTCAACAGTTCCAACAAGTACCTGCTGGGAACGTCGGTTGTCACCGAGTTCTGGCCATTCCTGATCGTCGCGACCCTGCGGCTCTTGGCACCCGACCCCCTTTTCTACAGCCTCGGTTACCTCTACGGACCCCAGGCACTGCACTGGGCGAAGAGGGTGTTTCCGGGGATCGATCCCGTCATCGAACAGTTCGAGAACGACGAGACCGGGGTCAAGCGAGCACTGAATCCACTTGTGTTCATCGCTCCCAACAACCCGATCTGCCTGTTCGCCGGGGTCGCTGGGATGCCGCTGCGACGATTCATCGTGCTGAACGTGACGGGCACCGTCGGGCGCGTGTTGTTGTTCCGTTTGATCGGTCACCTGTTGCGCGACCAGATCCACAGCGTCCTGGAGGTCGTCGCCCGCTATCAGGGGTGGCTCATGCGGGCATCGGGACTATTGGTGGTGGCCTACCTTGCGTGGCAGGTTCTTGGGCGACGTGGGCTGGTTGGCGGGGTGGAGTCGCTCGGCGAGGAGTTCAGCGACGACGAGCCCTCCGATGGGTGATGGTGCCCCGGTCGGATCGTGAAAGCCGTTGCAATGGTGGCAACACCCGTGAACACGCTGCGAAACCCGTGGCGACGTAGCGAAACCTCCAGCGGTGGCATGCGGATTCCACACCCTGGCTGCTTGCCTTGTAGTATGGCCATCCCTTCGGGGCCGTAGCTCAGTTGGCTAGAGCGCTTCCATGGCATGGAAGAGGTCGTGGGTTCGATTCCCATCGGCTCCACCGAAGACTCCTCCACTACCGGTCACGAGCCCTCCTCCGCGCCAGCGGACCGAAGTCGGAGAGCCCGCGCCAGCAGACCGAAGTTGGAGCGTCGGAACTGTGCACTGCACAGGTCCATTCACGGCACGGCGTTATTCACTGCACCACGCTATTCACCGCACAGTGCCAACCACCCGGCGCGGGCCTCATCGAAGCCAACGGTTGCTGCTGGCGCTGGCTCGCTGATCACAACCCGCGGTGCGCCGGATGGCGGTCTGCCGTCCGGATAGCTGATCTGGATCCTGCTGTAGTCGCCAGCACCGCGATCTACGAAGCAGTCTGGTTCGGGCAATGCGGCCGTCTGTTCGACGTCGAATCCAAGCGACACGAGAGCGCCGGTCGCAGCGTTGACTCCGGACACCACCGCTGGCGATGTCGCCCGCGGAAATGGGCTCGCAACGGCGGCACCCGCCACGAATACCCCATTGGCGGCCCGCCCGTTGGCGTCGACCGCCACCAGGGCGCCAGCCGGACTGTCGGGATCTGCCACCTCGGCAAGTAGAGGGCTGATCCGGTGGGGTGGAACAACGAGTGCCAGATCGGTGTCGAGTCGCTCCCCATCAGGGCCGACGATCTCCCCTGCCTCCAATGCCTCAAGGTCGGGCTGCCAGTCGTAGTGGACCTCCACACCCACCTCCACACAAGCGCGGTCCAAGAACTCACTGACACCTGATCCGATGACGGCGAGCGGTTTCTTCTCGGGCGTCGTGAGCCGTATTCGAATCTGGCGACCCGCCTGCTCTGCCCATTCCGCCAGCCGCATTGCAAGGCCGTATGGAGCGGGTGGGCATCGGTAGAGCGGTGAGCCGATCACGATCGAGATAATGCCCCCGTCCATGGCCGCTACCGCTGGGGCCGCCCTTTCTGCTCCATCCAGGTCCCAGAACGGGAATACTCGGCCCATGTCGGGCGGACCAGCGGAGTCGGGTTCCTGCGCGACGTCCACGAGGGCCAGCCCAGGTGCGGCAATGACGGCCTGCGCCCCGATCCATTCACCATTGACAAGGACTCCCGTCGCCGAGACCGTCTCGGCGACAGCATCCACCAGACGTACGCCTGCGACCGACACCCTGGAGCGGAATCTTGCCTTTGGAGCATCGCCAGTCGCGACCTGCAACGCTCCTGCGAGGAAATCAGAGGTCCCGCCCGGCGCCACGACCACCGTCTCGACCGACGGATACAGCGCGAGCGTTCGAACCGCGGCCAGTGCTGCCGGGCCGGCACCAACGACCACGACCCGAGCTCGTGCGGCTCCGCCATCGGACGATGCCAACCCCGGTGTATCCATTCGATGTGCCCTCCTGCTGTCGTGCCCGTGTTGTCTTGTCGTGGCCGTGTTGTCTTGTCGTGGCCGTGTTGCCGTAGCTGCGATGAACTGTCGTTGCCACCATAGGAGCAGCCGTGGCGATCATCATCTGCGTATCGGACAACTGACGGCCACCCGCCACCCTCAGCCGCTTCCTCACTACTCGTCTTTCCCAACTGTTCGTCGTTCCGCGCTACTCGTTGGTCCCCGCTACTCGTTGGTCCCCGTTACTCATCGCTGGCCACAGGCACGCTCCGCTGCGGATTTCACGGGGTCGTCCTCATGGATGTGGGACAGACTCGAATCGATCGAACGAAAGCCGCGCCCCGAGCGAAGGGGGTGACAAGGCCTGACAGCCCCGGGTACCCATGGTGCACGCCGGTGGGAAGGACGCAGATTAGTTTGAAGCAAACATAGTATCCAATACGTTACGAAGCTTGGAAGAACTACGGGAATTATGTCTTCTACTCGAACCTCATCGCCTCGATCGTCATAACGACAAGACTTGAGCGGTACCCTAAACCTCTAGTTCAGATTCATAGCGACATCGGTAATGCACGTCAGTTCCATATATATTGATATACCTAAACGTTTACCTGAGACTGTCCAGGCGACCGAGCCGGGAGGTTGACCATGATTGAAGAGCGATCCAACTACGAGCTGATGCTCGCAGGCGAACCGTACATCTCGGACGACCCACAGATTGTCGAGGCACAGCGAAGAGCCGTCGCCCTGGCAGCACGCTTCGCCCAGGAGTTCTCCCGTGACCCAGAATCAGCCCAGGCGCTCGTCGCCGAGTTATTGGGCGCCGTTGGAGACGACGTGACCATCCGTGCACCCATCTACGTCGACTACGGCTCGAACATCCGCGTCGGAGACCGAACATTCATCAACTACAACCTGACGGCGTTGGATGTCGCGCTCATAACCATCGGTTCCGATTGTCAGATCGCAACCGGTGTCCAACTGTTGACGCCAACCCATCCCCTCGACTCCCAGCAACGACAGGACAAGGCCGAGAGTGCCGAACCGATCACCATCGGCGACAACGTCTGGCTCGGAGGAGGGGTAATTGTGTGTCCGGGTGTCACGATCGGTGACAACTCGGTCATTGGTGCGGGATCGGTTGTCACACGCGACATTCCCGCGAACTCACTGGCCGTCGGCAATCCGGCGAGGGTCATCCGCGAGCTCACCTGAGGGGTCACCAACACACAAGTCGGACGTTTCATCCGACCGCGTGGGGCGCAGAGTGGCGACGCGCCAGATCGTTCTGCAGTTACGGTCGACATACGACCACACGTGCAGAAAGAACCAACCCGCGGGGCGCAGAGGGGGCGACACCGGGCCGATGGAGGCTAATCGGACCACCGGATCCGCAGGCTCACTCGGAAGTGAACGCGCCGCGCCCCATCTGGTGGCGGATCGTCTCCACCGGCGGGTTGACCAGCGAGCGGCGCTGCCAGTTGGCCCCGTCGACGACGAGGGTATGGCCGGCGATGAAGCTCGCCCATGGCGAAGCGAGGAACGTTGCTGCATACCCCAGTTCGCGCGGGCGCCCCACGCGCATTGCCGGTTGACGGTCGTCCTTGTCATGCAGGTCGCCGAGATTGCTCCTGATGTCGGCGGTCATGTCCTCGTGGGGCATCAGGCCGGGCACCAGGCAGTTGACGCGAATGCCGTAGGGCGCCCACTCCACCGCCAGGGACTCGGTCATATTGACGACACCGGCCTTCGCCGCAGCCGAGTGGGCGAACCCGGGTCCGCCCGTCCAGGCGTACGAAGCGCCCACGTTGATGATCGATCCACGGGAGCCGACCGCCATGTGCCGGCGGGCGAATTCTCGACTGCACAGGAACGTTCCCGTGAGCGTTATGTCGACGACCGTCCGCCAGGCGTTGGGCGACATGTCCTCGGCAGGTACGGGAAAGTTCGCGGCAGCGTTGTTGACCAGTACCTCGGGCATTCCGAACGTGTCGGTGGCCTCGTCGAACATCGCAGCAACCTGCTCGGCGTCGCGGATGTCACAGGAGACGCCGAGAACCGACGCGCCCAGCGCCTCCAGTTCCCGGCGTCCGGCATCGAGGTGCTCGGCCTTGCGGCTGGCGATGACGACCGACGCTCCCAACCTGGCGAACTCGGCGGCGATCGCCTTACCCAGTCCAGTTCCCCCACCGGTGACCAAGACGGTGGAACCATCGAACGTTCCACTCGGTAGGGCGGAACTGCCCACGTCTGCGGCTGGCGCCAGACCGATGATCCCCGACGGCTCAGTGCTGGTCATCCGGCTCAACTCCCCGTGAAGCGTGGGGCACGATCCTCTGTCCGTGCCGCCTTGAGCTCCGCGGCGTCGTCGCTGCGACTGACGAATGTCTGGTACACCATCTCGTCATCCATGGACGCCCTTATCTGGGGACGTGACAGGTGACTGATGACCATGCGGGCGAGCTTCGCCGAGGCGGCGGGCGTCGACGCTATCTGTTCGGCCATCTCGCGCGCGGTGCGATCGAGGTCATCGGCGGGGACCACCCTGCTCACGATTCCATGGGCGTAGGCCTCGGTGACATCCATTACACGGCCGGTCAGCACCATGTCGCTCACGACCCCATGGCCTGCCATCTGGTAGAGCACCGACACACCGCCGGTGTCGGGGATCACTCCGTGGGTCAGTTCGGGCAGCCGGAATCGGGTGCCCTCAGCCGCAATCCGCACGTCGCACAGAAGAGCCCGTTGGAACGATCCCCCCATGACCCATCCCTTGC
>CAYQFM010000161.1:0-5519 GCA_964416735.1 uncultured Iamiaceae bacterium
TGGGCCCTCGCCTCGCAACCCTCGAAGCGGTGCAGGAACTGACGCGGCTGGCCCTTCAGAGGGAGGCTGGCGGCAAGGAGTACGCCAGGGTCACCGTCGATGCGTCAGGTATCAGGGAAGAGCGACTCAAGTCGCTGGAGGCCTTCGTGGTCTCGGCCGCCGAAAGAGTCCGTCTCGAGGGCAAGACGGTAGTGTTCGAGGAGATGTCGAGTGCCGATCGCAAGCACGTCCACGACCTCGCATCGTCAATCGACGGCGTACGATCCATTTCCGAGGGCGAGGATCCGAGACGGCGGGTCGCGCTGATTCCGGCGGACTGAGGACCGAAAGAGCAGCGGCAAGGTCGCGGGGCAACAGCAGCTGCAAGGTCTCGGGGCAACAAGAGCCTCGACCGCGGGTAGTCCACTCCGATCTGGCGACCGACCCGACGGCATCCATCTATCCGACCTGAAGGGGCAGCACCGAGGGGTGCTGCCCCTCTTCTTTTCGGTCTGTACGCCTTTTCGGTCTGTACGCCTTTTCGGTCTGTAGACCGCGCCGAGGTGGTCCCACCACAAATAGGTGATGTTCCACGTGGAACACGTGGACCGACCGCCGCGGTCTTGTCGATCCGGCTCGTCTGCCGGCACGCTCATCCTGCCTGCACATCCGAGCGCGCCCACCGGAGGGGGTGGTTCAGAACAGGGGGCGCTTGCCCGGTACGCCCGTGCGTCTCGGGTACCTGGAATCGCAGAGGCCTCTGGTTATCAACACCTGCACGGTTCCGGCCTCGGACCGGATCGCCTCGCCGGTGGAGAAGCCCAGCAGGGACAGTCCGGACTCCGGCCATCTTTCTTCATCGGCGTCTCCTGCGGGCGGCTCACTTACGACGAGCCTCCCTCCTGGCCGCAGGAATCCGACAGCACATTCAGCCACGACAGCGGGCCGCCCGAACGATCGGGCAACGATTGCATCGAAATGGTGGCGCAGAGTTTCGTTGTGGGCCAGTTCCTCTGCCCTACCGTTCATCACATCAACTCGAGCGCTCATTCCCAACTGCTCCACAGCCCACTCCAGAAACTCACAGCGGCGCGACGAGGCATCCAGTAGCGTGAACCTGGTCTCGGGCAACGCGACGGCCAGCACAAGACCGGGCACTCCCCCACCACTGCCCAGATCGACGACCGAGGATGATCCACGTATAGCTGACTCGAATCCCAGCGCGTTGCCGATATGTGTCATGACGGGACCGGGACCAAGAAATCCACGGGTCCGGCTTTCCTTGAGGACCTTCTCGAGTGATTGGATCTGCGATTCTGTGAGCGCCATTTTTAATCGATGTCCCTGATTCTGCGGTGATGTTTCCGGCTGGCGGCTTGGGTGGCCAGAATGGTGGTGCAGGCGGCGCCAGTAGCCGGGACGCTCGCAAGGCTACCGTCAGCGATGTCCAACAGCAGCATGGAACGGCGACATGAGCCGGCAGTGACGCGGGCCAGTGGCGACTCAAGACGGTAATGGCGTAAGCCGGCAGTGACGTGAGGCCGCAGTGACGTGAGGCAGCAGTGACGTAAGCCAGTGGCGACGTAAGTCAGCAGACTCGAGCAATGCTGCGGCGACTCGGGACCAGTCGGCCCTAGCCTCGGTTCTTGCATCGGTTCTCCCGGGGGAACGTCGGCCCGTGCGGAACGTGCATCTGCCGGGGGACCCAGTCAGGGCAGGAGTTTCGTCATGGCGCAGAAGTCAGTTGTCTGCAGGAGTCGGTCGTGATGCAGAAGTCAGTTGTCGTGCAGGGGTCGACTGCGAGCGACCGACTGTTCCACGTGGAACATCGTCATTGCAGTGGGACACCGGACGTCACCCCGACGAGCTCGCCGTGAACGGGCTGCAAATACTTGACCGATATCCACGGCGAAGAAATGATAGGGAGGTACAATCCTGTATCCACTGGTTCGCTGGGTTGCCGACACCTATGAGCGAACCGCCTACGTTGTCACCGATGTCTGGTGATGAGCTGCTCTACGGAGCTGACCCGAGAGGTGAACGGTTGGACACGAGCGCCACATTCGGAACATCGCAGCCATTGACCGGTGCCGACGGGCAGTCTGCGGGTGATGCGGAGTCGCCTCCCAGGCCAACAGACTCGCCGGGCGGTGTGCCAGTCGCGCCGGGCGGTGTGCCAGTCGCGCCGACTGACGCTCCAGTCTCGCCGGGCGGCGTGCCAGTCGCGCCGGGAGACGCGCCCGCTGACGTGATAACTCCCGCCCCGCCAGCACCATCTGGCTCAAAGGAGCCGTCGCCGCGTGAGGCAACAGCCCCCGGAGGAACCCAGAGCGTACCGATGACCTCCGATGTGGGGCAGTCCGATGTGGCGGAATCGGATGTCGAGCAGTCGGTTGAGTCACCCGTCCAGCCCGGCCGACCACTGCCGCGTGTCATCGCGGTGGCGAATCAGAAGGGTGGCGTCGGGAAGACGACGACGACGGTCAACCTTGGAGCTGCGCTCGCAGAACTGGACTACCGGGTCCTGATAATCGATCTTGACCCGCAGGGTAATGCCACGACGGGTCTGGGTGTCGACCACCGATCACTGACGTTCACGGTCTACGACCTGTTGTTGAACGACGTCCCAGCGGACGAGTGCATCGAGCCGACCGACCTGAAGGGGCTGTTCGTGATCGGGGCCAACCTGGACCTCGCCGGCGCTGAGGTGGAACTGGTGAACCAGATGAGCCGTGAGACCCGGCTCAAGCGGACCCTCGACGACGTAATTCCCGACTTCGACTACGTACTGATCGACTGTCCACCGTCGCTGGGACTTCTGACCGTCAACGCGTTCGTTGCAGCGAGCGAGGTACTCGTGCCAATCCAGTGCGAGTACTACGCGTTGGAGGGTTTGGGGCAGCTGACCCATAACGTTGACCTGGTTCGCAAGAATCTCAATCCGGACCTGTCTCTGACGACGATTGTCCTGGTGATGTACGACGCCCGGACGAACCTGTCCGAGCAGGTGGCCAGCGAAGTCCGCGCCCACTTCGGACCGAAGGTGTGTCGGAACATAGTCCCCAGAAACATTCGACTGTCAGAGGCGCCATCGTTCGGGCAGCCGATCACGGTCTTCGATCCCAGTTCCAGGGGTGCGGTTGCATACCGCGAACTTGCAAGAGAGGTGAGCAGTGGCTCGTAGAGGTGGACTTGGGAAGGGTCTGACAGCACTGATTCCCACGAGTGAGGATGCAGAATCGGTTGATCAGTCGATTGGTCTGAGGGAATTGGCGATCGACTCCGTTCGTCCGAACCCCCTGCAACCTCGCCAGGTCTTCGATGCCGAAGCCCTGCAGGGTCTTGTGGAGAGCATTCGTGAGATCGGCGTCCTGCAGCCGGTCCTGGTTCGGGTGGTCGATGACGGCTTTGAGCTGATTGCTGGTGAGAGGCGGTGGCGTGCAGCACAGAAGGCCGGCCTGGTCTCGATACCAGCGATCGTAAGGACGATCGACGAGGTGGAATCCCTCGAACAGGCACTCGTCGAGAACCTCCACCGACAGGACCTCAACGCACTCGAAGAGGCCTCTGCCTACCAACAGCTGATCGACGACTTCAACCTCACCCAGGACGACGTCGCCAGAAGGGTGGGGAAGAGCAGATCGACGATCGCCAACCTGTTGAGGTTGTTCAGTCTTCCGCCGTCCGTTCAGAAGCTGGTTGGTGAAGGTCTGGTCTCGGCGGGTCATGCCAAGGCCCTGCTCGGTCATCCGGACAGGGCGTATCAGGAGGGCCTGGCGAGGCGGATAGTCAACGAGTCCCTGAGCGTTCGTGACGTGGAACGTCTGGTGCGAGAGCGACTCGATCTCGAGGCCGGGTTGGGTGGTAGTCCTGGACCTTCGGAGGAGCCCGCTGACGCACCGGAAGACGACGAGCCCGAGAACAAGGATCGTGCTCCGCTGCGGCCACCGGGGCTGCTGGAACTCGAGGAGTTGCTGGCAACGCACCTCGATACACGCGTCGGAATCGTGATGAGCGCCAAGCGTGGGAAGGTGACCATCGACTTCGCCAACCTGGAGGATCTGGAGCGGATCTACAGGCTGATCATGGGCTGACTGAAGGAACGGTCGAGGCCCAAGAGAGCATCGGGACTCTCCGGCTCTCTACGTACCCCAAGAAGAAACGTCTCAGAAAACCTCATGTAGACGTTTTCCACAGCCTGTGTGCAACCTTGTGGTTAACCTTCTGTCAAGGTCTCGTGGCTGTCGGGGACCGGGGGAGTCAGGACTGCTCAACTGGAGGTTCACACCGGAGCAACGGTCGGGGTGGATCGACCACAAAATGCGGCGGGCTGCAAGCAGCGGGTCAGTACCGGTGCTCGACCCACCTGGCCAGAGCGGTGTGGATGGCGGCGACAACCAGATCCATGCTCGATTCGACCCCTTCCCGGTCACCCAGGCGAACCAGCACGGCCGGTGGCTTGGTTTCCCGCAGGATTGGCTCGCGCATGCCTGAGACCGTCCCGATACCCCAACCGGGTGATGCCGGCAACTCGGCCATGATCAGTTCGGCGAGCGACCGCCCACCAACGGACTCATATCCCTTGGCCGCGAAGAAGTAGGCCTCGGCAACCTGGTCATCGGGGAGGATGGTTAGGCCCAGGAATGCGTCCGCGCTGAATGTGTTGGCCTGGACGGCTTGCATCGACCAGTCGATTCCCTCCAGCAGGAGAGTCTTCGAACCAGCACGTTGCAGTTCGGACACCACGCGGGGTACCAGTGGATTGCCAGCATCGGCCGAACCGACAGCAAGGCGTAGATTGGACAAGGTCGATGAGCGTCTACGCAGATTTTCACGTTCGCGCAGGCTTGTGACCGACGATCGGCCACCCCTACCTTCGAGGCGCACGAGTGCGGCCACGGTGTCAGGACCACATACCGCGTCGCTGACGAGTCCGGCATTTCGCTGAAACTCTGCGACCGCATGCTGGGTCATCGGCCCAAGGATTCCATCCACACGGCCAGGGTCGAACCCCATGACCCCCAACCTCAACTGGAGCTCACCCACGTCGTCGCCCCGCAGCATCGGTGAACGAAGGCACAGCAGCCGGTCACCCAGATGGAAGTCCGATTCGATCAGTGCGGACCATGTCGTCGGCCCGCAGTTACCACTGACGCGCAGGCCGCGGGACTGCTGGAAATCCTGGACGGCGCGAGCAGTGGCTTCACCGAACACACCGTCCATCGAGGTTTGGAAGCCAACGGCGCACAGGCGTCGTTGAAGGTCCGTAACGTCAGGGCCGGTGCTGCCGCGGAGCAGTGGGAGTGTGATGAGGGTCATGGCACCACTACGGTCGCGCGAGGGGTGTGATTGTCGAACGTTTGTTCGATCAGAGGTATGGTGCGAGCTCGCTCAGCAGTTGTTGCTTCCCACGGGAACCAATCAGGCTGTGCGCAACCTGACCGTCCTTGAAGAGGATCATCATGGGGATGCTCTTGACACCGAATCGGAGTGCGAGTCCGCCGTTCTCCTCGACGTCCACCTTTGCTATCTGCAGCGTG
>CAYQFM010000162.1:0-5511 GCA_964416735.1 uncultured Iamiaceae bacterium
ATCTGCAGGAGGGGATCTCCGCGTTCAGGCAACGGCGAGCACCGGAGTTCCGCGGGGACTGACCCACGACAGAGGCCCGGCGCCGAAGCGCCGGGCCTCTGTCGTGCCGATGTTCTGTCGTCCAGGATCAGCCGGCGAAGCGGGGCTGAACCGTGTTCGCCGCGGGTCGTGTCGCCTGGGTCGTCGACGTGGTTGTCGTCGACGGTGCCGTGGTTGAGGTGGTTGTGTCCGGCATCTGGGCCGGAGCCAGTGCCAGAAGGCGAACGTCGCCGTCGACCGTATGTTGCGCCCCGGTCAGTGCCCCGGTCGTCTGGTTCATCGCCGCCAGGACCAGGAGTGCATCCTGTTTTCCGGGTTCGTAGATCCGTGCCAAGGCATAGCCGTACGTGCCGGAGCAGTCGTAGCCGACGGTTTCGTGGTCGCCCGGTGAGCCGACGGGGGTCACCGCGCCGTTCGTCTGGTTCACGGTCGCGAACCAAGTATCCGCTGCGACATCTGAGAACGTAACCAGTCCGTTGCAGTTGGCCAGGCCGTACATGTACGTCTCGACCGCCCCGGAGCCACCGACCATGGTCGGGCTCCCGGTCGTCGTATTGACCGTGTAGAGGCATGGCTCGTTTCCATCCTCACAGGCGTCCGTGACGACCTGGATGTACGCGGTGGTGCCGATGAACGTGATTCCGCCATCAGCGAGCCATGGGTAGTCCGCTTCGCCGAAGCCGATCTGGAGCGTCTGGTCGATGTCGCCGGTCGTGGGTGAGAACTTCACGAGTTGGACCGCTCGATCCTCTTCGAGGGGTTGGATCTCCTTGATGCCCCACGGGGTTCCGTCGGGAGCGACGGCCAGATCGTTGACACAGGCGTCGCTACTGGGGTCAGCAGGAAAGTCGGTGACCTCTCCTGTTCCGAGATCGATCTTCACGAGCTCACACGGTCTGTATTCGCTGTCTTCATGACGTATGGAGAAAGCGAACGCCGGTGGTGCGTCTGCGGCGCCACTGAGCGGCGACATTGCGGTGGTCACACCGAATGAGCTGAGAACGAGAGCTCCACCAGCGAGCAGTGATGACAGGCGACGCATGATTTCCCTCCGGAAGTCGTGACGGCGGATGCCGTGACGGATCGAGCGGCTCGAGGCCGACAACAGTGTCGAGAGTCTTTCAGGTGTGATCGCTGGTGCGCAAGGATTCCAATGACTCACATCGCGTTTCGGACACGGCCGGGCGTCCGGTTCGGAAGCGGGATTCTCCGCGTCGGTCGTTGTCAGCGCCTGGCGTCTCGTGCCGACCCGGTGGTCAATTCGCGGGTCGGGTCGTATACGTAACAACCGATGGCCGGATTTCCCGGGACCCAGTTCGTCTCGTTCGGAATCACGTACCCGACTTCGAAGACCGACAGTTCGTACTCGGTTCCGATGAAGTCGGCGAAGTTCGTGATGCAGTTCCGCTTCGCGTATGTCCGCAGTGTCGTCTCACCCGGGTATCCGGTGGACCCGTCGGGCGACTGGTAGGTGACGACGTCGAAGACTTCGTTGCGGTGAGGCAGGTCGCACGCCAGCAGCAAAGTGATCTCGGTCTGTTTCGTGTTTCCGGTCGTCTCCGGATCGAGGACCCGGCGGTCGAAACAGTCGCCGACCTTCGGGTTGAAGACGAACAGTTGCGTGCCTGAATCGAGCGGGGCTTCGACCAGTGTGGTCGTCGTGGTGTCGGGTGGCTCGGTTGTCGTCGACGATGAGTCGGATCCGCCTCCGGAACAGGCCGCGAGGGATGCCAACACAACGGTTGTCGCGACCCCGAGTCGGAACCGCATCCTCAGAACGCCCCTGGCAGCAAGCGGGTGATGTTCTCGAAAGCCGCATAAAGGAGCAGCCCGAACGGAACCAGAGCGACCCCATAGATTGCCCACTTGAACCCCCGGAACGGCTGGTAGCGCCGAGCGACGAACCAGGTTGCAAACCAGAACGCGATCAGAGCCAGGGTCCACAGCGCAGCGGGGACACGAGCGGTGGGATCGCTTCCGGCAAGCACCTCTCCGGCTGGTAGTTCGGTTGGGATGTCCCGGATCTCCGGAAGTGGAGTCGGCGGAGCCGGAGGCGACACCAGTTTTGCCTCCACCACGATTCGCTCGGCGGCGCTGTATTTCGGATGGCACGCCATGAGCGTGAGCCTGTTGTCACCCTTGTCGTCGAGAATCTCGGTCTGGTGGGGCTTGATGATGTAGTGGGCCAGTGGCGGGGATCCCGGTGGACCCTCCTGGGGGAGCACTTCGTAGTTGAAGGTGCCCTGAATCGTCTCGACGATGATCTTGTCGCCGGGCTTCAACTCGTCGATGCGGTTGAAAGGGGCCTTGTAGGTGACGCGGTGCCCGGCAAGGGCAGCGTTGCCCGGTTGGCCGGGCAACGGGGTGTTCGGGAAGTGACCCGGACCTTCGGTGAGCAAATCAAGGGTCACGCCCTCGACTATGTAGAACTGAGCGCCGATTGTTGGAATTGTGATTTCACCGATGGCATCACCCGGTTTGGGTGGCTCGATGTCGGTGGGTGCTGTATCGGGTTCTGTGGCCCCGGGCGCAACCGTCGTGGCTGTCGGCTCGGCCGCGCTTGCAGCCTTCGCTGCGGCAAATTTATCACCGAGGTTCTTTTGTGCGCTGTCAGTGTGGATGCCGGTTCCCCACAGTTGGTAGACAACGAAAAGAAGGATGATCACACCGCAGCGGATCATCATTCTTCCTATCGCACCCACGGCGCGCGCTAGTTGCACGTCGGAAACCCTAACGAGCCGATTGCCTCGTGGGGGATCATCACCGATACCCTCGGGGGGTCCAGATGGAGCCTGTAGTCCACCTCCGAGACGTGGTCGTGCTGCTCGGCCGCTTTCCCGCCCTGGCCGGCGCCGACCTCGAAGTGACCCGCGGCGAGATCGTTTTGTTGCAGGGTTCGAATGGCGCGGGCAAGACCACCCTGTTGCGCACCTGCGCCGGTCTTCTCACGGTGACCTCGGGCAAGGCGCACGTGTTGGGCCATGATCTCTGTGTCGATCGTCGGTCGGTGCGATCCCGTATCGGCCTGCTGGGGCATGCAACGGGGCTCTACGACGAACTCACCGTTGCGGACAACGTCAGATTTTGGGCTAAGGCGGCAAGGGCCAACGACAGTGATGCAAGCGCGGCGATAGCCCGGTTGGGGCTCGATGGGCGTCTGCACGACGTTGCGGTGGGCCGCCTGTCTGCGGGACAACGTCGACGGGTGTCACTGGCGGCGATGATTGCGAGACGACCGGAACTCTGGTTGCTGGATGAACCCCATGCAGGCCTGGACCGTGAGGCGCGTGATCTAGTTGACGAACTGGTGCGCGACGCGGCCTCGCATGGCGCGACCGTGTTGATGGCATCGCACGAACTCGACAGATCCGTGGAGTTGGCGCACCGGGTGGTGACGGTCGCGGGTGGGGCGATCCAGGAGGCCGCAGATGTTTCGTGACGCCCTGTTGGTAGCGGGCAAGGACCTTCGCCTCGAGATGCGATCCCGGGTTGTCCTGAATCAGGTCGTCCCGTTCGCGGCGATGGTGCTGATTCTCTTTGCGTTCGCCCTTGACCCGGACCGTGGTGTGCTCGCCCGGGCGATGCCCGGTCTCTACTGGGTTGCGGTGTTGTTCTCGGGTTTGTTCGCGGTGCAGCGCTCGTTCGCCATCGAGGCAGCGGATGCCAACAACGATGCCCTGCGGATGTCGGGCCTCGACCCCGGAGGAATGTTCTTGGGCAAGGTCATCGCCGTGGCTGTGCAACTGCTGATTCTGGAGATCTTCCTATTGGTCGGAGTGGCCGTGCTCTATGACACGCGGCTGTCGGGCTGGGGGTTCCTCGTCGGAACATGTGTGGTCGCTACCGCTTGTCTGGCCGCGGCCGGTACCCTCTACGGGGTACTCGCAGCCGGACTGCGGGTGCGAGAAACCCTGCTTCCCCTGTTGTTGTTGCCGGTGCTGGCACCGGTTCTGATCGGATCGACGCGCGTGTTTGAAGCCGCACTTGGTGGTTCCTCAGCAGACGCCTGGCCATGGCTTGGGCTCATGGCCGTTTTCGCGTTTGTTTACATCGGTTCGGGCATTGTGGGGTTCGGACCGCTTCTGGAGGAGACGTGAGCCTGAATATGGCCTCGGGTCAATCGGTGACCGAAAGCACACAGACCGCCGACTCTTCGACCATTGCCGCGAACACGGCATCGCGTGGAAGTCGCATCGTCGGCTTGATCGCACTCATCGGGGTGGTGTTCCTTGGCTTGCTGGGCCTCTGGTGGAGCCCTGCCGATGAGATTCAAGGCCAACTTGCCCGAAATCTCTATGTTCACGTTCCCACGGCGATGATGGCGTATCTCGGTTGTCTTTTCACAACAATCGGCAGCCTCATGTACCTGTGGAAGAGGTCGAAGTGGTGGGATCTGACAGCGCTCGCGGGAGGTGAGGTTGCCACTGTCTTCACTGCTCTGGCCCTGGCAACCGGAAGCATCTGGGGTCGTCCGACGTGGGGCGCATGGTGGGTGTGGGACGCGCGACTTACATCCACGGCGATGCTCATGCTGCTGCTGCTGGGTTACCTGGCGATCAGGCGCATTCCGGCCGATCATCACGTGCGATCGAAGCGTGCCGCAGTCGTGGGGCTCCTCCTTGTCCCCAATGTCGTGATCGTTCACCAGTCGGTCGAGTGGTGGCGCACACTGCACCAGAAGGCCACGATCCTTGCCGAGGGAACCCATTCCGAGATCGGCGGGTTGATGTTGTTCACGTGGTTCATCGGAATAGTCGTGTTTTCTGCAATCTTTGCGTGGCTGATGATCCATCGGTTCCGGATCGCATGGCTTGCCGAACAGATCGAAGAACAGGGTCTCGATGCCGCAATTGCCGACAGAAGGGCTGAGGCATGAGTGAATGGGGATACGTCATCCTGGCGTGGTTGGTGACGCTGGGAGTGCTGGCTGCCTACGCCGCGGCGACCGTGGTTCGTGGCCGTGCTCTCAGCAAACAGGTGGAACCGGAGGATCGCCGGTGGATGTGACACCCCGGGAGACCCCGGAGACACCGAAATCGAAGTCTCGGCGCACACTCCCTTTTCTGATCGTGCTGGCGGTTCTCGTGGCTGCGGGGGGATTTGTGGTTGTACGTGCCCTCGGAAACTCGACGATGTTCTTCTACAACGTCGACGAAGCCGTTGCGCAGCGTGACTCACTCGGCTCGAAGAGATTCCGCCTTCAAGGTGTGGTCGTCGCGGACTCCGTCGAGCGAACAGGAGATGGGGTCACCTTCGAGGTCACATTCGGTGGCGTTACTGTGCCGGTGAATCATGTCGGTGATCCGCCGGAGTTGTTCCAGCCGAATATTCCCGTTGTCCTCGAAGGCCAATGGGACACCGCTTCGCCGGACGGGGCTTTCTCGAGTGACCGCATTCTTGTGAAACACACGAATGAGTACGAGGAGAAACACCCCGATCGCATCACGGATGCGACGACAGATGTCCGCCCTG
>CAYQFM010000163.1:0-5461 GCA_964416735.1 uncultured Iamiaceae bacterium
ACGTGCTGTTTCCACCTCGATGACACCCATGCGAATGCCACCCGTGACCGTGCTTATCAGGTTGAAGACGATGGCCATTAGGCCGGTAAAAGCCGTGCTCGCCACCACGAGAACCACACCACCAATCAGCGATGCACGAAACACCGCACCGCCATCGATGTTCACCGTTTCTTCGGCAATCAATTCCGCTACGAACTTCTCAACGTTATCGATGAGACCGGCCGACGATGCGACCCGCCAAAGGATGAGCCCGGCCACCGTCACGATCATCCAGCCACAGAGATAGAAAAGAGCTGACACCCTGACAAGCGACCAAACCTCCACCCGGCTGACGATGCGCACAACACGTCGGGCTTCTCGGCGACCATTACGGCGAGGCTTGTGGGTTGCCTGCTTTTCCCTTGCGACCGGTTCCGGTTCGTCTCTGATCGAGCGTTCATCGCTGGGAGCCAAAGGTGGTCGATCAGCCTTGTTCTTTGCGCCCCCATCGCCGCCACGTGAAAACACACTCGTGGAAAGCGGTATCTCCGGTGTTAGAGACCTGGCGGTCTTGTTGTTTTCACCCGAGATGGGAATCACGAAGTCGTTCGTCTCATCCGGATTTGTGACGCTCGGCTCGATGACCTCGTCCGCCTCTGGCTCGCTGGACATTTCGGGCAGTCTACGGGCAAGCCGGGCCTCGGGTTGTTACCGGACAGCTATCTCCCGCTTACGCCCGTCTCTAATCGAGCCCGCGAGGTCGCCGTCATATCACCGACACGAACGGTGACCTCGACCTCGGAGTCGCGTTGGACGTACTCCTCGAGCAACCCTCCATCTTCCAAGGCAATCTGCTCTGCCGCGTCACGCCCACCGGTAGCTCCAGCGAGCGCTGCGGCGTCGGCTGCGGTACGGGCTCGAGCGCGATCCGTTACCACCACTCCGAGTCGTGTCGTCAGAACGACCACCAACACAGCAACCACCATGACCAGGACCACGGCCAACAAAGCCTGGCCGTGGTCGCCTCTTGCTCGGTTCACGAGAACCACCTCCTCACTTGAATGCAACTGAAGGGGGAAGGTGATGTAACCCAAGAAGGGATCTAGCCGAAAAACCTATTCGTCATCGTTCAGGACAGGTGCCACCGCTGCGACCGTCTGATCAGTATCCAGGTTCATAACGCGAACCCCTGTGGCATCACGACCTTGCGAAGAGATCTGACGTACCTCCGTGCGAATCACAGTGCCACCGGAAGCAATCAGGAAGATGTCGTCGTCCAATCCAACCATGAACGCAGAAACCACGAAGCCCTTCTTGGCGGTGAGTTTCATGCCGCGAACACCCTGCCCACCCCTACCCTGCTGGTTGAAGTGCTCGAGTTGGGTCCGTTTTCCGTAGCCGGCGTCGGTGACAATGAGGATTGCTGTGTCGTCACGGGCAACATCGCACGACACGACCGTGTCGTCTTCTTTGAGCCGCATTCCACGTACTCCCGCAGCGGCACGTCCCATTGCACGAACATCCTGTTCGGAAAACCGAATGGTCATACCGCGACGCGACACCAAGAAGATGTCGTTGTCTCCGTTTGTGGCGATCACCTTTACCAGTTCGTCACCGTCTCTCAGGTTCAAGGCGATGAGGCCGGAGCGTAGGGAGTTGTCATACTCCGTGAACTTCGTCTTCTTGACCTGACCATTCTTCGTGCAGAAGAAGAGGAACCGACTCGTTTCATAGTCCCTGGTATCGATGATCGACTGAATTGTCTCGTCTGGTTGAAGTGGTAGCAGATTCACAATCGCTGTTCCGCGATCCGTCCGCTTCTTCATGGGAATCTCGTATGCCTTCAGGCGATAGACGCGACCCCTGCTCGAAAAGAACAGTAGATACGCATGCGCCGACGTGTGAATGATTTGGGATACGTAGTCGCCGTCCCGCGGCATTGCTCCCCGGACACCTCGACCACCACGTTGCTGATTACGGAACTCCTCGACGGAGACGGTCTTGATGTAACCCTTCGTCGTCATCGTGACGACGAGTTCCTCGTCTTCGATCAGTTCCTCGAGGTCGATGTCGCCAAAGTCGACGCTGATCTCACTGCGCCGTTCACATGCGAACTTGGTCTTGATCTCGGCCATCTCGGACTTGATGACGCCATGGAGCTTGCCTTCGTCAGCGAGTATCGCTTCGAGCTCGGCAATCTCCGCCATCAACTCGGCCAACTCGGCCTCCAACTGGGCGCGTCCCAGCCTTGTAAGACGGGAGAGTTGCATGTCGAGGATGTGCTCCGCTTGCACCTCGCTGAACTCGAACGGTTCTGCCATCAGTGCCCGGCGTGCGGCTGCCTTGTCATCAGAGGCTCGAATTGTGGCGATGATCTCATCGATCAGGTCGAGTGCCTTTATGAGGCCTTCAACGATGTGCGCTCGTGCCTTCGCTTTATCGAGGCGGAACTGCGAACGGCGGGTGATCACCTCGACCTGGTGACCGACATAGGCAATGAGAGCGTCTCGGAGATTGAGAGTGCGTGGTATCCCGTCGACCAGCGCAACCGTGTTGACGGCAAAGTTCGTCTGCAACGGGGTGCGCTTGTAGAGATTGTTGAGCACCACCAAGGCGGGTGCGTTGCGCTTCAACTTCACGATGATCCGGAGCTTGCCCTGTGCCGATGCATCGTTCAGGTCGGCAATTCCATCAAGTTCACGTGCCTCGACCAGGTCACGGATCTTGTTGAGCACTTGATTTGGGCTGACCTGATAGGGCAACTCCGTGATCACGATGTTGTCGAAGCTCTTGCCCTCCTCAATCTCGGCTTTGCCCCGCAGACGGATAGATCCACGGCCGGTGCGATATGCATCCATGATCCCCTGGCGACCCATGATGGTGGCCCCCGTGGGAAAGTCGGGCCCCTTGACGAATCGCATCAGATCGTCGGGCGTGGCATCCGGGTTGTCAATCAGATGCGTCACCGCATCGATCACCTCGCCGAGATTGTGTGGTGGGATGTTTGTTGCCATCCCCACCGCTATGCCCTGGCTGCCATTCACCAACAGGTTCGGGAATCGCGAGGGCAGAACCACCGGCTCAGAGAACTCACCGGAGTAGTTATCGCTGAAGTCGACGGTATCTTCGTCGATTCCCTCCAGCATCGACAGTGCCAAATGAGCCAACCGACACTCCGTGTATCGGGCAGCAGCGGGCGGGTCGTCTGGCGACCCGAAATTACCCTTCGGGTGAATGAGTGGATGCGCCAGACTGAAACTCTGACCCATCCGTACCAAGGCGTCGTAAATGGCTGAGTCGCCGTGTGGGTGGTATTTACCCATGACCTCGCCGGTGACCCGTGCACACTTGAGCGTCGGGCGATCCGGCATGGCACGCAGGTCGTACATCCCCCACAGAATCCTTCGGTGCACCGGCTTGAGACCGTCGCGCGCGTCGGGTAGCGCTCTGGCTGTGATAACCGACATGGCGTAATCGAGGAAGGAGCGTTCCATCTCCTCCTGCACCTCGATCGGTATGACGCCGACCATCTCGGTGCCGTCTCCGTTCGAATCCTCTGGTGGTGTGACGTCACTCATGTCGCAGTTCCGTGGGTGTCAGTTATGTGGGTGTCAGTCATATGGGTGTCAGTCATATGGGTGTCAGATGTCCAGAAATCGGACGTCTTTGGCGTTGGTCTGGATGAAGTACTTACGCACTTCGACGTTGTCCCCCATCAAGACCGAGAAGACCTCATCGGCGATTGCCGCTTGCTCTACCGACACCCTCAACAGGGTTCGCTTGGAAGCGTCCATCGTCGTCTCGCCAAGTTCGTCGTAGTCCATCTCTCCCAGACCCTTTAGGCGCTGAAACTCCTTCTTGTGGTTGGGATTCTTTGCCATGAACTCTTCTTTGGCGGCGTCGTCCTTCAGATAGATCTTCTCCTTGCCCACCACAGTCGAGAACAACGGGGGTTGGGCGATGTACACGCGCTCGTGCTCCACCAGTTCACGCATCTGACGGAAGAAGAAAGTAAGGAGCAGGGTACGAATGTGCGATCCGTCCACGTCGGCGTCACACATGAGGATGATCTTGTGATACCGGATCTTGGAGACGTCGAATTCCTCACCAACTCCTGCTCCGATCGCAGAAGTGAGCGCTTGGATCTCGGCGTTCTTCAGTGTCTGGTCAATTCTGGCCTTCTCGACGTTGAGGATCTTTCCCCTGATCGGAAGTATCGCTTGCGTGTGCGGGTCGCGAGCCTGAGTTGCCGAGCCACCAGCAGAGTCGCCCTCCACGATGAACAATTCGCTCTCTGCCGGTTCCCTACTGGAACAGTCCTTGAGCTTGTCCGGCATCCCTGCGCCTTCAAGCGCCGACTTTCGCCGCATCGTCTCTCGTGCTTGGCGAGCCGCTGCCCGGGCGCGTGACGCCTGGAGAGCCTTGGTTACAACTCGCTTTGCGTCGGTCGGATTCTCCTCGAACCAGATCGCCAGCTTTTCGTTGGTTGCCTTCTCAACCAGGGACCTGATCGGCACGTTTCCCAACTTGCCCTTGGTCTGTCCCTCGAACTGGGGCTCACGCAGCCGGACGGAGATGATTGCCGTAAGGCCTTCCCGAATGTCTTCACCTTGCAGTTTCTCGTCTTTGTCTCTGACGAGCGACTTCTCGCGGGCGTACTTGTTCACCACGTTGGTGAGTGCCTTCTTGAACCCCTCTTCGTGCATTCCACCCTCGATGGTCGAAATGCCGTTTGCGAACGAGTGGATCCCGTCGCTGTTGTACCCGGTATTCCACTGGAAGGAGATTTCTACTTCCTGATCCTCTTCGACCTGTTGGAAATACCCGGGCTTCTTGAACAGCGGCTCGCGGGCTTCGTTCAAATGCTTGACGAAATCAACAATTCCGCCTTCGTAGCGGAACACCACGGGTGTGGGGTTTGTCCCTGCCCGCTTGTCGCTGAAGGTGATGCTGAGGCCCCGATTCAAGAACGCCATCATTTGGAAACGTTCCAACAGGGTCTGGGACCGGAACACCGTGTCGTCGAAGATTGTCGGGTCCGGCCAGAACCGCACTGTTGTGCCAGTTCGGTTTCCCGGTGCTTTGCCCGTAACCGAAAGCCGTGTACTGACCTTTCCACCGTGTTGGAAATCCATGAAGTGACGATCACCGTTGCGGTCGATCTCCACTTCGAGCCGTGTCGAGAGGGCGTTCACCACAGAAACACCCACACCGTGCAGACCACCGGAAACTTTGTATCCGCTTCCGCCGAACTTGCCACCCGCATGCAGGATCGTGAGAACCACCTCGGCGGCGGACATCCCATTCAACTTCGGGTCGGGGTGAGGTGCGGTTGGAATACCACGGCCGTCGTCGATCACCTCACATCCGCCGTCGGGCAGTATTGAGACGTCGATTCGCGTGGCATGACCCGCCATCGCCTCATCGATGGCGTTGTCCACTACTTCGTAGACGAGGTGATGCAGCCCCCCCGGCCCCGTGG
>CAYQFM010000164.1:0-318 GCA_964416735.1 uncultured Iamiaceae bacterium
ACGCACCTCCACCTCGTCACCGAGGGAGAACACATCCTCGACCTTGTCGATTCGACGTCCTCCTCCGAGCTTCGAGATGTGCACCAACCCGTCGCGTCCCGGGAGGATGTTCACGAACGCACCGAACTTGGTGATGTTGACAACACGTCCCTTGTACGTGGCGCCCACCTCGGCGGTCGGCGGGTTGAGGATCAGACGGATCTGACGCTCTGCCTCTGCAACGGTGCTTCCGTCGGTCGAGCCGATGCTGACGACACCAACGGTGCCATCGTCGTCGACCGAGATGTCCGCACCCGTCTCCTGCTGGATGGCGTTGAT
>CAYQFM010000164.1:328-5454 GCA_964416735.1 uncultured Iamiaceae bacterium
CCGATCTTGTCGATCGGAATTTCGAAGCTGATGATCTTGGGAGCGGTGGGACCCACCTCGTCACGAGGCGCCGATATGGCACCGGCCATCACCTCGAGCAGCTTGAGGCGGGCAACCTTTGCCTGTTCGAGCGCCTGGGCAAGCACGTCGGCGGGGATGCCGTCGATCTTCGTATCGAGCTGCAGTGCCGTCACAAATTCCGAAGTACCGGCAACCTTGAAGTCCATGTCGCCGTAGGCATCCTCTGCACCGAGAATGTCGGTGAGGGTCGTGTATTTACCCTCGGCGTACACCAGGCCCATGGCGATACCGGCGACCGGGGCCCGCAGGGGTACACCGGCATCCATCATCGACAGGCTCGATCCACAGACCGACGCCATCGAGGTGGAACCGTTGGACGCCATGACGTCAGAGACGGTCCGGATCACGTAGTTGAACTCCGATTGCGGCGGGAGAACCGGAACCAGGGCACGCTCGGCAAGCGCTCCGTGACCGATCTCGCGACGCTTCGGTCCACGCATGAACCCGGTCTCACCGGTGGAATACGGAGGGAAGTTGTAATGGTGGAGATAACGCTTTCGGTCCACAGTTCCCAGAGTGTCGAGCATCTGCTCCATGCGGGGCATCGCCAGGGTGCACACATTGAGGACCTGGGTCTCTCCACGCTGGAACAGTCCGGAACCGTGCACCATCGGAAGGAGGCCGACCTCGGCACTGAGCGGACGAATGTCGGTGGGGGTACGACCGTCGATACGGGCACCCTCTTCCACGATCCGCTTGCGGACGACGGTCTTGACGAGCGAGCGGAATGCTGCCTTGATCTGCGTCTCGATATTGTCGATTTCGGCGAAGTTGCCTGCAACGGCACCGATGATCTCGTCCCGGAGCGTCGACTCGGCAGCCTGGCGGTCGTGCTTGTCGGCAATTGCCTGCGTTTCAACGATCCTGTCGCGTCCCGCAGCCTCGACGGCCGCGTAGACCTCTGGCGCGTAGTCGACGGCAAGTGTGTACTCGATGGGATCCTTGCGTCCTGCCTCGGCCACGAGACGATTCTGCAGATCCACCGATTCACGGATCCAGGTCTTCGACGCCTCCAGGCCCTGAGCGATTACCGCTTCGGTGACCTTGGGAGCACCGTCTTCGAAGGCGGGCCAGGATGTTTCAGTGCCACCGGCCTCGACCATCATGATCGCAACATCGCCGTCGTCGAGTTTACGGCCAGCCACAACCATTTCGAAGGTTGACTCCGCACCCTCTTCATAGGTGGGGTTGGGGATCCATTCGCCATCGGTGGTGTATGCCACACGGACGGCCCCGACGGGACCGTCGAAGGGAACACCTGAGACCGACAGTGCTGCCGATGCGCCGTTGATCATCAGCACGTCATGCGGATTAACCAGGTCGGCGGCCAACACAGTGCCCACGACGTGAACCTCGTTGCGGAAGCCGTCCGGGAAGCACGGCCGCAGCGGACGGTCGGTCAGTCGACACGTGAGGATGGCCTGATCACTGGCCTTTCCTTCACGACGGAAGAACGAACCGGGTATACGCCCGGCGGCATACATGCGTTCTTCGAGGTCGACCGTGAGGGGAAAGAAGTCGGTCCCCTCACGCACCGAACGCGCCGCCGTAGCGGTGACGAGCATGACGGTGTCACCGAGTCTCACGGTGACCGCTCCGTCTGCCTGAGCGGCAAGTTTGCCGGTCTCGATGGTGAGCGTCTTTTCTGTCCCGCTCACCTGGGTGGACACGGAAATGGCCTCAGCCATGGATATCTCCTTCGGGGCCACAGCCCCTCCTGGATCTTGGCAGGGCCAACTCCAGTTCCCAGTGGTGAGCGTCGGGACAGCAGGCCCCGCCGTTCACCACCGGCAACTGAGGTCGCTCTCCTGCACCCGCATTTGTAATGGCGCCTAGCGCCTCAAGCCGAGCTTGGCGATGATCGCACGGTAACGCTCGACGTCATTGCCCTTCACGTAGTCGAGCATCCGACGACGTCGTCCGACCAGCATGAGAAGCCCCCGACGACTGTGATGATCCTTCTTGTGGACCTTCAGGTGCTCGGTGAGGTGATTGATGCGATCCGTCAGTAGTGCGATCTGCACCTCGGGCGAGCCGGTGTCGGAATCGTGGAGACGATGCTCCGCAATCGTGTCGCTCTTGGGCGCCAGGTTGGTCGGTTCTCTGGACATAGTTGTAGGAAATTCCTTCACTCGATGGGCATCTGACCCGGCCTCCTGATCCGCCACCACATCGAATGTGTCGAGCGGTTACGCAATCGGAAGCGGTAAGTACCCGGGTTGATACGCGGGCACCGCAAAACGGTAGCAGGAAGATCGCCATACCGGGTAGTCGTGATCCGCGCCGGGATGTGAATCGGATATGAGCCGGATTCCGCTCAGAGGTCCTCGATGGTCCACTTGTACAGCGGTCGGCCGTGGCCTGCGGTCTTCAGCGAACCGTCGGGCTTACGCATGAAGACATCCTGTGGGGTGAAATCCAGAATCGGCGCATCGGGTTCGTAGAAGACAGATTCGAGTTCATCGGTCGAGTCCGCACCTGCTGCGCCGAGTTCCGACCTGATCGCATCACCGAGTGCGCCACCCAGAAGCTCTTCGACAATCGCCGGGAGCGTCTCGGGATCGCGGAGAATCCATCCGTGATGGGCCTTGTGTACTCGGATCATCACCCCGTTGGTGCGCTTGGCTGCGGATCGGGCCGAAACGATAGGCACCAGGAGGTCGCGCTCACCATGGATGACAAAGGTGGGGGTCCGACTCGCCGCCAGCCGATCGAGACTGCGACGACTACCACGTGATCGGAACATCGACACCGCTGGACCTACGAGATGCATGGGATCCGTGAGGTGCATCTTCACACTCGGAATCGCAAGCCGTCCCAACTTGCGGGCCTGACCAGGGTCTGCGATGAACGGCATGGTCGAGAGGGAATCGGCCAAGAGCGCCATGGTCATGGTGATGAGCACCGGTGGCGAGACACGGGCGATGTTCACCATCATGTCCCATTGGTCACCCACAATTGCATCGATCAGAACCACCGCCGCGGCCCTGTCGGGATCAGCAGCCGCCACGCTCGCCACGATTCTTCCACCCATGGAGTGTCCGGCCAGAACCGCTTTGCGGATACCCAGTTCTTCCATGGTCATATCCATCAGTTCGGCATAGTCGCCGAGTCTTCCGCCCCCCACGGGAATACCCTGGGTCCCTCCGTGACCTGCCATGTCGATGGCAACGACCTTGAATCCCTTGGCAACCAGTCGGTGCAGAGTCTGTGCGTAGAGGAAGCCCTCAGCGGTGAACCCGTGGACAACAACAAGGGGAACGCCCCTGCCAGCGACGGAAAGACCGACTCTGTGACCGTTGGACAAGGTGAAGGCGTGACGGGCCAGCCTGGGTACCCCCGACACACCAGGGTTGGAGTCGAGCGTGTCCGCTTCAGGGCTCTCAGCCACCATGGTTCACCGTCTCCTCCGCCAGAAGATCACGGGCACGCTCGCAGTCGCGGCCCATTTGAGCCACCAGGGCGTCTACCGAATCAAACTTCAATTCGTCACGCAGTCTGAAGGCAAACTGCACCCGAGCGGCCTGGCCGTAGAGGTCATCCGAGAAATCCAGAACATGCGCTTCAAGGACAGACACGTCTGCATCCTCGTAGAAAGTTGGTCGACGGCCCAGGGAAATGGCTGCCGAGTGCCTCGTGCCGTCCGGGGTCAGATACCAACCGGCATAGATCCCGTCACTGGGCAGACACATGCCGTCGGCAACGCCGACGTTTGCCGTTGGAAAACCCAGATCCCTCGCCCTTCCATCGCCGTGACCCACGACACCTCGCACCTCGTGGTCCCGGCCCAACATGTCATTGGCTGCCGACAGATCACCCGCCCTGAGCGCCTCGCGTATCGCCGTCGAAGATACCGGACGTCGACCTTGCACCGGCTCACCATCGGTTCCCACCAATTCCAGACCCATGACCTCAAAACCGAGTTCCGCACCCATTTCGGTGAGTAGATCCACATTGCCGCGCCGGTTGTGTCCGAAATGGAAATCCGCTCCCACGATCACCGCGCCGACCCAGACCAGCACATAGACGCCATATTCGAAATCGCCCATCCATCGGGCGAGCAGCACCTGGCTCGCATAGGCGATGACGGCGCTGACGATCCGGATCAGGAAGGCGGTGAGCGCGATGCGCCGCGCCACGGCTCGATCGTCGCTGCCGAACATCAGCCGGTCCGCCACGGCGGCCGGCCCGACGAGCGAGAGCCTGAGCGCCGGCGGCGCCAGACGTTCGACAATGCCGGCGAAGGAAACCGCCAAGGCGCCACTCCGACCAGGACCAAGCTGCCGCATGTCGGCAACACGGAAAATCCGTATAATTCTCGGCTTTAAGAAAGCGTTCGCCGGATTGCGGAGTCGCGGCCATCGCCGGGACCGTCGTTTCGGGCTACCTGGCATGGGAAAACGCCCAGGGGAAGAGCGGAGTCTGCACGGTCGTGCATGGCTGCTCGACTGTCCAGCAGAGCAAGTACGGCAAGATCCTCGGAATTCCGATTTCGATTCCGGGGCTGGCGCTCTACGTCGTACTCGTGGCAGCCGCCGCCATCCTCCTCACGAACTTCCGCGGCTGGGCGCCCTACGCCATCCTCATCGCGTTCTTCGGAGCGCTCTTCGGGCTCGCCTTCTCGGCCTTCCTTACCTATCTGGAGGCGTTCGTCATCGATGCATGGTGCATCTACTGCATCGTCTCCGCGCTCCTGATGGTCCTCCTGGCTATCGGCTGGTCAGCAATCCTGGCATCGGAAGTGAAAGCCCAGAGACGCCGTTAGCCACCCCGTCCCGTCAGTACCCCGGCAGCCATGCCGGGGTGCGATGTCGCCACCACCACGGGCCTGCGCGCCAC
Source organism: uncultured Iamiaceae bacterium (assembly GCA_964416735.1). Lineage (GTDB taxonomy): Bacteria > Actinomycetota > Acidimicrobiia > Acidimicrobiales > Acidimicrobilacustridaceae > CAYQFM01. The sequence continues at coordinate 5,249 of CAYQFM010000164.1, forward strand.
TAACCACACGGTCGCCCGTCCCGTCAGTACCCCGGCAGCCATGCCGGGGTGGGCTGTCGCCACCACCAGGTCGTCCCGCGTCAGCCACTATGCACGGGCCGCGCGGTGGAGCTTCACGGCCCTCTGCCGCTTCCCGTCGAGGGGAGGATGGCCGGTCGCTCGCGCTCGCGGTTCATTGCGGACTCGTGGTGGAGGCGGGAGATACG
>CAYQFM010000165.1:0-5398 GCA_964416735.1 uncultured Iamiaceae bacterium
GGTTGGGGCTTGCCATTGCAATTGTGTTGGCAGCCGCACCCACCCTCCTGTTGCTCGACGAGCCCACCCGGGGTCTCGACTACGTGGCCAAAGAGCACCTCGCGACAATGCTCCGGGGCTTGGCGTCGAAGGGGCACTCGCTGGTCATGGCCACCCACGACGTTGAAATGGTTGCAGCCGTTGCGGATCGAGTGATCGTTCTTGGCGATGGCGAGGTGGTCGACGACGGGCCCGCAAGTGACGTGGTGGTTCACTCTCCAGTGTTTGCACCCCAGGTAGCCAAGGTCATGGCACCTGTTGCGCTTCTCACAGTGGATGAGGTTCGAACTGCTCTCTTTGGAGATGCACAGTGACTTCCAACAGTGCCGTAAGACTTCATGCCCGCTCATGGATGCTGCTTGTGACCGCATCGGCTTTGGGAGTTGTTGCTTTCGGCTGGCCGCTGATTATCTCTGGTGCGTCAAGTGATGCAGTGGCGCACGCGGGTGATGCACCGTGGATCTTCGTATTGCTGCTTCCACTGTTACTCGCCGTGATCATGGCCGAAATTGCGGAAGGCTCGCTCGATTCGAAGGCAGTTGCTCTGCTCGGCGTGTTGGCCGCATGCGGTGCCGCATTGCGCCTTCCAAGCGGGGGAGCGGCGGGTTTCGAGCCGGTGTTCTTTCTCTTGATACCTGCTGGCCGAGTGTTCGGGCGCGGGTTCGGTTTTGTCCTGGGTGCCCTGACCCTCTTTGCATCGGCGCTCATCACCGGTGGTGTGGGGCCTTGGCTCCCGTTTCAGATGTTCGGAGCGGCATGGATCGGTTTTGGGGCCGGATGCCTTCCGCCGATGCGTGGTCGTGCTGAAGTCTGGATGCTTGCCGGCTACGGGGCCTTATCGGCATTGGCCTATGGAGCGCTGTTGAACATGTGGTTCTGGCCGTTCGCGGTGGGCGGAGACACGCAGATCTCCTTTGTTGCCGGGGCATCCGTTACTGAGAATCTGCGCAGGTTCTGGGCGTTCAATCTGGCGACCTCGCTCGGGTTTGACATCCCGAGGGCGGTCTTCACGTCCGTGTTCCTCCTGATTGCGGGCCGGCCGATACTCACAACTCTGCGACGCGGTGCTCGGAAAGCCGCGTTCGATGCACCGGTGATCTTTGATGAAATGCCGATTGGCGAACCAGAACCTGGTGGACCAGAGATCCGATCAGGGCTTGCGCGCGAACACTGAAACGAAGTCGCGTGACTCGGTTGTCAGGTAGCGGTCACCGCTCTTCATCATGTCTGGAAGCCCCTTGGTCCCCTTGATGGCGCCAGTTTCATCCGTCGAATAGATGTTGAACTGTGTCCACGCGTGGTTGATGTCCAGTTCCATTGCACGCACAGCGCCGGCCCGGATCAACAGGTCGGCGAGACTGGCAGCGGTTAGGGCATCGCTTGTCACATAGACAATTGCGCCATCCGCCGTCTGACCAACTCCTGATCGCCAGACGAGAACATCGCCACCCAGCGTATTGCCCCATTTGCCACCGGCGTCGCTCTCGAGCCCCGGCACCGGAGCGCCGTCATCGACGATGAGGGCGAGGTTCTGACGTGCAGACACGACATCCGGCCCCATCTGGAAGTCCCGTCCCCACTGTCCCACCTCCATGGTTCCGTCGTCGCGGATGACCATCGTCGCCTGTCCGTCGCGAAGCGGAATTGCCTCGCGACCCTCGGTGAAGAAACCGCCTTGGGATTCGTTGAGTTTGAAGCCGCTGTTGAACGCGGCCATGAGGTCGGCTTGTTGGTCCTGCGGGACCATCGGCGGGGTCTGCCAAGTGCCACCGGGTTCGTTGGAACCCGGGTGTAGTTGGAACCGGACGAGCTTTGGGTCCATCCATACCGCGAGGCCGAGAATGCTCGTGTGTGTTGCATCCGGTCGGATCTGTGTGGCGTACATCCCCGGTATACCCCCGATTGTCGGACCAACCGGTTGCCATTCACCTTCACCCGGCATCGGCTCGGGCGCCGGCGTGATCATGGTGGCGGGAGGAGGGAGGTGCGGGGGAGCATTGTCGGTATTTCCACCCGATGGCTCGCTCGAGTTGTCCGTTTCGGATTCTGAGCGGTCTGGGTTTGCACCGACGATTGCTATGTCACGTTCGGGGTTTCCGCCTTCCTCGGGCTTTCCAAAGCTCGTGTACCACCAACGTTCGACCGAGTTGACCAGCCAGCCCATGTGGACTTCACGCAACCACTCGACCGACCTGATTGCAATCGTGTCGGTCTTGCCCGGTGCCGTGACGCTTTTGACGTATGACCATCCCGCCACGGTCATGAGTAGGGCAAGAACACATGCGGCGAGCTTGAGAAGGCGACGGTGGTGTCGGTGTTCTGGCGTAGCAGGTTCCATGTCCGCCGGAGAAGGCGTGGGCTCGCCATCGAGATGGGGCTCACCATCAAGATCGGGCTCACGATCCAAGTCAGGCTCGCCACCCCGGTCAGGCTCAAACTCATCGAGCAATGACGAGATGATGTCGTCGATGGGGTCGGCATCGGAGGTCGACCTGATTGATTTCTCGAGAGAACCGGAGTCCGACGATGCAACGTCTTCGGCCCGCTCCGAAGTCGGGAACATTTGTTCTCCGGAGGCTCGCTTGACTGGCAGGGGATTGGTTCGAACCATGCTAGGCGATGTCGATCGGAATTGGAGATCGCTGTGGTGTGACACAGATGTTGCGGGGTTGGCGCCGCAAGGTGAGTGGGACGCGGTAGACAGGTGTGGTCATGGCGACCAGTTACCGGGCGAATGTCTCAAGCGCATTCGAGGTTCTCTCTGAGGGCCTCGCTCCGTTTGTGGACGATCGCATGAGGACGGTCTTTCCCGATGACGACTGGATCATGATTGCCGCTACGAAGCTTGGCAAGCGTCGCGATGTGCTCGTGTCACTCACCGATCCGCACTTTCAGCTCGAGGTGATCAACCGGTGGTGGGGTCCCGCGTTCGCTCAGGTTCTCGACGACGATGTCCGTCAGGTCGTGACGGACTTGCGGACAGCGAGGAACTACTGGGCTCATCCAGACGAGGATCACCCCTTCGATATCGATTACGCCCTCCACGTCCACAGGCTGGTGGAGGATCTCCTCGAAGCGGCCGACGCTTCCGAAGTGGAGCAGGTCGCTGAACTGGCTATGAAGTTGCGCCTCGATGATGCCCGGGAGCAGGCATTCGTATCGGGTCGCAGCGACGTCGATGTTCTCCTGGAACAACTGGGCAATCTGCAATCGCACATGGGCTCGCTACAGCGTCAATTGGCAGATGCACGCAATGAAGCTCAGAGTGCAACGGGGCAGTCAAAAGCATTTGCGCGTCAACTTGCGGAACTTCAGATCCAGTACGCGGCCGTTTCGGGACTTCAGGACGACTACCTGATGATTCAAGAGCGCCTGGAGCGGGAACGGGAACGTCGTGAAAGTCTGCTGATGGATACTTCACAGGTGCGAACGCAATTGGCCGATACCGAGGTTGCACTGGCCGGGCTGCGGGAAGAATCCAAGTTGCTTCGTGAGAGGCTTGCCGGTGCACACTCCTCGATGTCTGAGATCAATCCGGCTGAGACCGAAATCGGTAGGCGGTGGATGTGGTTGGTGGCGGTCCTGCTGGTCATGCTCGGTCTGTTGGTTGCAACGGCGTTCTATGTGCCGCCGGTTTGAACGTGGCGGTCAGTGCTTTGAGACGGTTGTGGTTTCACCGTTCACGATCCGGTGAATTACTCCGACCTTGTCTCTGAACTCGTCATCGTCAAGAACCCCTGCCCGGTGCAGGTCTGCAAGCTTTCGCAGGAGGTCAGCCTCGTCGACCTCGATCAGCCAAGTCCTTGATGCCACCGGAGCGCCGGTGACCTCTCCGGCGTTGATCTCTGCGGCGTTGACTTCTCGGGAGCTGATCTCGTGTGACGCCGAGGCGTCAGGAGTTTTCTGCGCCGAGCGGTGCGCAGCAGAAGAGGTCTTTGCGCTCACTGGAACTGATTCAAACTGCCGCGTCTTACGCATGATCAGTGCCCGGGCCTGCTCTGCCTGTGGAGCAGTGAGACCCTTGATGGTGATTACCGGACCGTTCACATCTTCGATGCTCAGGACGAGCCCCGTGATCCGCTTTTGGATCACGACGTCTGCGATGGCGGTTCCTTCGATTGCCTCGCGAATCTGTCCGGCCCGGTCAATTGTTTCGACCCGATCTCCATAGATGGCAAGGCGTTCTCCGGCGCGAGAGAGATCACCCGACAATGCCGATGGCCTGAGCTCTAGAAGTGGAGCATCCGCCGCATCGGATCGGTCTGATGAGGACCTCGTTGCGGCTGCCTTGGTTTCTGGTGCACCCGGTTTTGTTGGTGATGCAGGTTTTGTTGGTGGTGCAGGTTTCGATGGTGGCGCCGGCTTCGTAACGGCTTCATCAGTCGCTGTCGATGGGGAAGCCATTGCCAGGTTGCCGAGGGGGTCTGTGGATTCGACAGCTTGGTCTCGCCCCTTCTCCAACTCCAGAGAAAGGGAGGCCAGCGCCCTCGATGCTGCGTTCGCCCGCCTTGAAGCCACCACAAGGGCATCGGCGCGCGATGCCTTGTCGCGCTGCGCAATTTGAGCCTGGGGTGTGAGACCGGCGCCGGCTCTTGTTGGAACGGTTCTGGTGGTCGTCGAGGCTGTAGGCGTTCCTCGGGACGGCTTCTGGGAGGGAACGGATTTCTTTGGGGAACCTTGTGACGTGCCAACCTGTTTTCCGACAGCGCGACTCGTTGCGGTCGCCGTTTTGCCCTGAGCTCTTGTAGCGGTCTTTGCCTGAGTCTTCGTTGTACTGGTTTTGGAGGCGACGGACTTTTTCGCGGTGGTGGGTGTCTTCTTCTCTGGCCTGGCAGCGACAACCGCCGCTGCCGCCCCTGTCGATTTCGATTCGGGCGGGTACCACTTGCCGTCGGAGGCAAGCCACCAACCCGGCCCCGGCGGCTCCTCGGACTCTTTGGGCGGATACCACTTGCCGTCGGAGGCAAGCCACCAGCCTGGTCCCTGGGAGACGTCACTCATTGTTCGACATCTTCCTGATCCAATGGTGTTGCCATGATGACGCGGTCGATCCTGCAAGCTGGTATCCGCCGAGTCGCGCAGGTGCCATGTGCGGCTGTGACTGCGGTTGGATCACCATCTCTGCCGGATGTGCCACGTTTGTTCGAGGGTCCCTTCGAATCGCCCATCACCGAAAGACGGGATGAATTACATACGTGCGAAGTGCATGCGTGCGCCAAGGTCGATTCGACGCACCTTACAGAGTGCCGCGTGATGCGGGTCACTCCCTATGTCGGCTTGTTGGGCGCAATCATTGAGCGGTTCTGAAACGTCGCTGAATTGGTGGGTGTACGGAACACTGGTGAGGCATGGAAAGAAT